>JAICGT010000306.1 GCA_025922995.1 Fimbriimonadales bacterium | reverse complement strand
CACACTGCAAGCGTAATCGTCCCGCCAAGCCGTAAAACACGGTGCGCTTCACGGAAAGCACCGAGCGGATCGCACGCGAGCATTATCGCAAAGCGAGATACGACCGCATCGAAAGCCGCGTCTTGAAACGGCAGTTGCTGCGAATCGCCTTGAACGGATCTGCCACCTGAAATCATCTCGGACGCGGGGTCGACACCGACTACTCGCCATTTATCCGGCAGCGACATCGGCTGTGCGCCGGACCCGACGTCCAGCGCACGTCGCGGGTAGTTGCCGATCCTGTCGTTCATTGCCCGCGTCACAGGCAGCATCCACTCTTCGATTTCTTCTTGGTTGTTGCGCCATGCATCGGCGACGGTGTTCCAAAATCGTCGCTGCCTCTCAGCGGCGCGGTTGTCATCGAAGGTGTACATATACAGCTTGCGACCGCCCTCGATCACATGGGTTTCTTTTCTCATAAAACGGCCCCATGCGCAAGCGCACCGGCTCCCAAAATACCGGCGTCATCAACTCTTTCGGCTCGGACAATCCGGGTGTTCGAGGAGAGCGAGGCGACGCTGTTCGCACGCGCGACGCGCTCCATCTCCGGCGCGAAGTAATCCCATGCCCCGGCGACTTGGCCGCCGATGGCAATGAGTTCGGGAGCCCAGATATTGATGGTATTTCCCACCGCTCTTCCCAAATGACCTCCGAACTCACGCCAGGCTTCGAGAGCCGATGCGTTGCCCTGCATCGCCGCATCGAACAGCGCCTTCGGACTGTCAACGGTTATTCCGCACTCCGCGGCGGTTTGTAGCAGCCCTGCCGTACCGCAGTACGTTTCAAGGCACCCTCGCGAGCCACAGCCGCAAAGCCTTCCGTCGGTGACGACTTTGACGTGTCCCATTTCGGCAGCGCCGCCTTTGTGGCCGATGTAGACCGACGCTGTTGCGAGGTCACCTTGCACGCAGTCGGGAGAAACGATCACACCCGTACCAACGCCGGTGCCCAGCGTGTAGAGCACGAAGCCGTTTGTGCCTTGCCCGATGCCGAACCGGTATTCGCCGAGCGCTGCCAAGTTCGCGTCGTTACCGATTGCGATTGGGGCACCGAGGTCGCTCAGTGGGCCGAAGACGTCGACGTTTTCCCAGATGCGTAAGCGGCCGTCGACCTCTTCACCAAAGTTGGGCGCCCAAAGAACGACGCCTCTGACGGCGTCGATGTGGCCCGGTATCGCAATTCCTACGGCGTCCGGCGGGTCGCCGCCGGACACCTCGGCAATAACCTCATGCAGGGCGCGCAAGCAAGCGTCGGCGCCGTGGCGGGCGAAGGATGGGCGCTCGACGCGTCGGGATAGCGTTGCATCCTGCGAGACGACGGCGCCTCGCACATTCGTCCCTCCCAAGTCCACGCCGATGACCACTGCAGAAATTGTAGCCGCTGGATACAATCGTAGGCGTGCGCCTGCCATCCGGACCGTTGAAAGACGCTGCCCTTGCGGAGGGCTTCGACTCCGCGGGCGTTTGCGATGCCGGGCCGCCGCCGCATTTGGACGCGTACATCGACTGGGTGGATCGTGGACTGCACGCGGACATGGGATACATGAAGTCTTCGCGCTCGTTGCGATGTGATCCCAACGGGCTGCTCGAAGGCGTTCGGTCCATACTCGCGGTTTCGCTCAATTACAACCAAGAGGTCGGCGACGCGATCCCACGTGTTGCCCGCTACGCACTAGGCAGGGACTACCACAAGGTTCTTCGTGGCAAGCTCAAACGAGTCGCGGCGAGAGCAGATTTGCTTCATCCCGGGCTGCGCGCTCGCCCTTGTGTCGACTCTGCGCCGATCTTGGAGAGAGCCTTTGCGCATCAGGCAGGCATCGGCTGGTTCGGTAAGAACACGATGCTGATCGACTCGAAGCGCGGCAGTTGGTTCTTCATCGGCCTTCTGTTGCTAAGTGAACAATTCGAGGCCGACGAGCCGGCCCATGGCGGCTGCGGAACTTGCCGAGCGTGTGTCGACGCATGCCCTACCGGCGCGCTGGTGTTGGAGGCGGGCGGGCCGTTAGCTGTGATGCATTCTGAGCGATGCATCAGTTACCGTACGATCGAGCACCGCGGCGAATTGCCCGGGGAGACGCACGGTTGGCTGTTCGGATGTGACATTTGCCAGGAGGTCTGCCCATTTAACCAGCCGAGGGCGTCGGCTCCGCTGAGGGCTACGGTAACCGCCGAACGGGACTTTAGACCCAGAGAGGCCAACCGATCCCCAGACCTAGCCAGAATCAGCCTGCTCGATCGGGAATCGTTCGTAAAAACGTACGGCGGATCGGCGTTTATGCGAGCAGGTTTAGAGCGGTTGAAGAGAAATGCCGCGGCGATCCTGCAACCCAACGCCGAAGCGAATCGTTAGTGTGTCTGAAGCTATGGACAATCCAATCAAACTCGGTGT
>JAICGT010000305.1 GCA_025922995.1 Fimbriimonadales bacterium | reverse complement strand
TTTGCCCGGCAGATAGCGAGTTCGACATCGAACCACGTCTGCGTCTTTGCCTTGGGGCTCCAAATCTGCTCCATCTCGGCTGTCTGATACCTTTCGATCACAGTAAGATTATGGACGACGCTTCGCTTGCCTCAGGGTATCCGACGATTTTGCGTTCAGCAGCGTCTAACTTCACGATGAGAGAAAGTTTGAGACTCTTGATTGCTTTTGTTTGCTTTGCCGTGGTCGGGTCATCACCGGCAGCAACGTTCGATGTTACTTTTCCCAATTCCACGTACGGCGCGGAGTTCACGGGTAAGTGCGTCGTATACCTGAGCCAGGGGCGGGGCGAGCCGCGATTCGGGCCCAATTGGTTCAACCCTCAGCCGATGTATTCGAAGGACTTCGAAAAAATCGGGCCCGGGGACCCGATGACGATCGACGGGTCGGCCGTCGGTTTTCCCGGTTCGCTCGACAAATTGGCACCGGGAACGTACACGGCGCAGGCAGTTCTCGACCTCAACCTTGGCGGACGCGAGATCGGTCGGAGTCCGGGCAATCTCTATAGCAGGCCGCAGCAGGTTGTCATCGGCCCGAGCACCGGTACCGTACGGATCGTTTGCGATCAAGTCGTTCCCGACGAGCTTTTCAAAGACACAAAAGCGATCAGAGCCGCTCGGCTGCGGTCGGACTTGCTGACAAAGTTCTATGAGAGGCCGACGATCATGCGGGCAGCGGTCGTGCTGCCGGCGAGTTGGACGGAATTGGGTGTCAACACCTACCCGGTGATCTACTCGATCCCGGGATTCGGCGGAACATTTCTCAGTCTAAGCGGCAGGTCGGAGCGGAATGGTACCGTGCGTGACGGCGAGGAGTTTATCTATGTCGTTCTCGATCCGACGGTGCCCACCGGTCACTGCGTTTTCGCCGACAGCGCGAACAACGGCCCTTGGGGCAAGGCGCTGACGGAGGAGTTCATCCCTTTCATCGAGAAGACTTTCAGAGGGTACGGTAAACCCGAGGGCAGATTCGTAACCGGGCATAGCAGCGGAGGCTGGAGCAGCCTGTGGCTGCAAGTCACCTATCCCGAGGTTTTTGGCGGTACATGGTCGACGGCGCCCGATCCCGTCGACTTTCGCGATTTTCAGCAGATCGACATCTACAAGCCTGGCGTAAACATGTTCAGGGACACGTCAGGCAACGAACGGCCATTGGCTCGACGCGGCGAGACGCCTATGATCATGTTCCGGCAATTCTCGGACATGGAGCGGCCGATTCGCGGCGAGCAACTGGGATCGTTCGAGGCGGTGTTCAGCCCGAAAGGAAAGGACGGCAAGCCGTTGCAGTTATGGAACCGCATAACCGGCGCGGTAAATCACGATGTCGCCCTGGCTTGGAAGAAGTACGACATCGGTGCGACTTTGCGCACGAACTGGCAGGAACTGGGCCCCAAACTCAGAGGCAAGATGCACGTGTATATGGGAACTCAAGACACGTTCTATTTGGACGGTGCAGTCGAATTGCTGCAGAAGGACTTGAAAGCGCTCGGCTCGGATGCAATCGTCGAACTCCTACCGGGCGATCATGGAACGCTGATGACTTCGTCGCTTCGGTCGCGGATCGACAAACAAATGGCGGAGGCTTGGCGTTCAAAACGATAGCATTGGCGTAAGGCGATTGAGATGCTAATATGACAGGGTAATGGCTCTGGCAGAAGAGAGTGACGTCGCTGCGCCGGGCAGCGTGCGCAACGACGCTTGGTGGGTCCAACCCGTATTGACCGCGCTGGTGCTCACCGGTTTCATCGTTTATGCCACCTGGCGAACGTTTGAAAACGGTTTCTTCACTACCTTGCCGGTCGAGGGCTATCCACTGAATGCGGGATCGATCGCTTTCAAAGCCGGCCAGGTCGGCGACTTGCTCAGCCCGTTTTATTCGCCGCTGATCGCTGTAAAGTGGAATGTGTTCGGTTATTGGGTGTCGCCCGCGCTGTTGATCTTGCCGTTTCCTTTGAGCTTCCGCCTGACCTGCTACTACTACCGAAAGGCGTATTACCGGTCGTTCTTTTGGAGCCCTCCGGCTTGCTCGGTTCAGGGGCCGATCGAGCGTCCGAAGTACACCGGAGAGAAGTTCTTTCCGTTCATTTTGCAAAACCTGCACCGATACGCGTTTTATGCCGCGTTCGTTTTCATTTTCATCCTAGCGTTCGATATATACAAGTCGACGCACTTTGTAGATGGCTGGGGTGTTAGTGTCGGCACGCTCGTGCTGGCTGTGAACGTGCTTCTGCTCAGCCTGTACACCTTCGGGTGCCACTCTTGGCGGCATCTGATCGGTGGTCGGCTCGACTGTTTCAGCTGCACTCCAATGGCGCGTACTCGATACGGCCTGTGGAAGAAGGCTACTTTTTTGAACGACAAGCACGCGCTTTGGGCGTGGTGCAGCCTGTTCTC
>JAICGT010000304.1 GCA_025922995.1 Fimbriimonadales bacterium | reverse complement strand
GGGAACGCCCCCCGATGTTCTGCGGGCGATGGAAACGGTGCCTCGCGATCGCTTCGTTCCGATATCGTCGGCTTCGCGCGCGTGGGACGATTCGGCGCTCTACCTGGCGAAGGGCTCGACGATCTCGCAGCCAGCGATGGTCGCGGTGGTGTTGCAGGAGTTGCAAGTATCGAAGGGCATGCGAGTTCTGGAAGTCGGCTCGGGCTCGGGATACTTGTTGGCGCTGCTTGCCGCGATGGGTGCCGAAGCCACGGGAATCGAAATCGACCAAGACCTGGCAGCAACTTCGACAAAGGTTCTGGGCGATTCGGCTCGGGTAATTGCGGGCGACGCCTCGGTTGTCGACCGGGACGGGCCCTACGACCGGATCGTGTTCAGCGCGGCGCTTACCGAAGTGCCCGGGTGGGCGCGGGCCGATTTGTCTCCGTCTGGGTTCGTATTAGCTCCGGTCGGCTCCGGAACTCAAGAGCTTACGCGGGTTTATGCGGATGGCACCGAGGTCAGGACGGGACGTCTCTGCAGGTTCGTCCCGTTTCGGTAGCGGGTGTTAGCGGCTGAGCCGCACAAGAAGGTCGTAGCACCGGTCTCCCATGAAGATGGAAATGGCGTAGAACTGAATTTTCTGGTCGGCGGTTCCATCTTTCCACTCTCGGTCCTGGTCGTCGTAGATCTTGTCGACTACGCCTACGACCGCCTTGAGCTGTCCATCGTCGAGTGTCTTCTTAATCGCTTCGGAAAGGATCAGCGCATTTGCGACCTTGACCTGCAGCCGCTCGGACTCGAACTTTTTCAGCAACGCCGTTAGCTTGTCGAGGAAGTCTTTGGGTGGGGTTTTGCCCTGGAATATCTCGGCGTGGTACTTGTCGATCTCGGGCTTGAGCGCTTTGAGGCGATCTGCTTCCTTCTTCTCCTGGTCGCGGACGTTCTTGCGTGCCTTCTCGATCTCAGGCAGCAGTTTGTTGATCTGCGCCTTGGTCATGAGCAGCGGCAAGAGGCGGTTGGCGAGATCGAGCTCGGCCATCTTCTCGAGCGTCGGCGCGATTTTGTTCGGATCGTTCGTGGACACTTGGGCGAAGCCGGCGCTGAAAAGGAGAAGGGCGATGGATGCGATTAGTACTCTCATTGTTGATCTTCCTCTGGTTCCTCCATTTTGGACGATGCGCGACGGGTCGCCGTTACGTTATCGGAAGCGAGCGACGCGGTTAGGGCGACGGCAGCCATTTGCAGTTCGATGAACCCGATCCCGAGGATGAGGATCGAAATGATCGAGGGCAGAGAAAGCTTGCCGGTCATGCCGAAGGTCATATCGAGCAGGATCAATCCGGCCATCAGGATCGCGGGCCCAAGGATCGCCGCGCCCAGAGAGAGGGCGATCCGTTTGCCACGAGGAATCTTCGCGAACTCCTGGCGCTTATCGGCCCAGCGGGTACGACGCCAGAAAATCCAAGCGAGCCAGACGCATAGCACCGGCGCCATCTGCAGCCAAATCATTGCCTGTCGTTATACTCGGTCGGCGCGCGGACCGCTCGCTTCGAGTTTGCGGAGATTTGCCGAAGTTAGGAAAGCTCCTTAAAGGTTTGGTTAACAAGTCACTGAATTGTTAAGATGCGCCGGTATAACCAAAACGCCTACAGGAGGTACTCGGAAAAGAATGAAAACCTACGTATTGGCCGCCGCAGCGGCCGCCACGCTTTTGACGATGATCGGTTGCGGAGGAGCAGCCAAGTCCGGCGGTTCGGAAGGTGGCGAAAGCAACCTTTCCGGCATGATCACCGCTGACGGCTCGAGCACCGTTGCCCCGATTTCGGAGGCCCATGCGGAAGAGTTCCAAAAGGCCAACCCGGGCGTCCGCGTTACGGTTGGTACCAGCGGAACCGGCGGCGGATTCAAGAAGTTTCTCAACAAAGAGACGGACATCTCGAACGCCTCGCGACCCATCAAGGACTCGGAGTTGGAGATGGCCGCCACGAACGGCGTCGAGTATGTGGAACTGCCGATCGCGTACGACGGCCTGACCGTTGTCGTCAACCCGGCTAACACCTGGGTGGATCACCTGACCATCGAGGAGCTTCACAAGATTTTCGCGCCCGATAGCAAGATCACCATGTGGAGCCAGGTTCGGTCGGGTTGGCCCGCTGAGAAGATGAGTATTTACTCGCCTGGCGCAGACTCGGGCACGTTCGACTACTTCACCGAGGTCGTCAACGACGACGCAGGCGCCTCGCGGCAAGATGGGATCTCGTTCTCGGAGGACGACAACGTCCTCGTGACCGGTGTCGCCGGCGAGAAAGGCGCGATCGGCTACTTCGGCTTTGCCTACTTCGAAGAGAACGCCGACAAGCTGAAAGCGGTACCGATCGTGAACCCCGACACGGGGAGTGATGTGATGCCCAGCTTCGACACCATCCAAGGCGGCTCGTATGCTCCGCTGAGCCGG
>JAICGT010000303.1 GCA_025922995.1 Fimbriimonadales bacterium | reverse complement strand
GGAGCGTTTAGCATGGTCTGCAACAAATCAGGCGGTTATTGTGATGTCGGTCATGGCGGTCGTATTCTTTGTATTTGCACCGCAATTCGCCGCGTTTTTTATCGAACGGCCCGACCAGCAGGCGATCGCAATCTCGTATATGCGCATCATCGCATTAACGGAACCCCTCTTCGGATACGCAATGGTGCTTACGGGCGCGCACCAGGGCGCAGGGGATACGGGCCGCCCAACCTGGGCAAACTTTATTTCTTCGTGGGTCTTGCGAGTGCCGCTCGTTTATATTTTTGCTGTGGGTATGAAACTGGGCAGCACCGCTGCTTGGGTAGCGATGGCAGTAACTCAGGCAGTTAACGGCGCGATCATGATCTACCTTTTCCGCCAAGGCAAGTGGAAAGATAAATCGGTCTAATCCTGCCATTCCCTTGGCAAGAACAGCCTTTCATAGTCCCTCGTTGCAAACCTGTCGGTCATTCCCGATACGTAGTCCAAAGCGATTTGCCAACCATCCAACGCATTGTAGTGGGCAAAGAGCGCGGCAACGACGCCTTTAGCCTTATCGACATCAGGATGTTTCGCCGGGTAGTCGAGATAAAACCGATCGAAAAGAAACTCCTTCATCTCGTTCACTTGCGACTGCACCCTATCGCTGAATCGTATTCTCGAATGCTCTTGGCTGGTCTCGATAAGGTCCTGAACCATCAGACCCACGCGCTGCGAATGCCGCTCGCCGAGGTCACGCACAGCCGGCGGCAAATCATCCATCGTCAACCACTCGGCACGGAGTGCGTCATCGAGATCGTGATTCAAATACGCCACTCGGTCTGCAATCCTGACGACGGCCGCCTCGGGAGACGCCGGCTCGGCGTCGTCGGACGCGGTATCGCGCCTACCCTTGCTGTGTCCGCCGATTCCCTCGATTGTTTCATGGGTCAAATTGAGGTTCTCCAAAACGGAGAGAACTCGAACGCTTTGTTGATAATGTCGAAAACCTAATTTCGGGTCTATCGCCTGAACCGCTCGGTCTAGGGCGTCTTCTCCGGCATGGCCGAACGGCGGGTGGCCGACGTCGTGGCCGAGTGCAATCGCTTCTGTCAAGTCTTCGTTGAGTCGTAACGCTCGCGATACCGTACGCGCAATTTGAGTGACTTCTAATGTGTGCGTCATCCTCGTTCGATAATGGTCTCCCTCGGGCGAAATAAAAACCTGAGTTTTGTTCATGAGCCGTCGGAAAGCCTTGCTATGAAGAATGCGGTCTCTATCCCTTTGGAAGCAAGTTCTTACAGGGTCGTTCGGCTCCTCCACTACCCGCCCGGAGCTTTCGCACGCCTTCGTCGCGTAAGGCGCGAGCATTTCTTTTTCAAATTGTTCAGTGCGTTCCCGAATGGATAGGGCCATGCGTTGTCTCCGATGTCTTGTTCAATGCTTGCTCGTATACTTCCAGCACTTTCTCGCAAGATGCGGAATGAGTCCACGAAGCTGCGCTCCTTCGGCAATTCTCCCCGAGCCGTCCCAGCATGCCCGGGTTTCGCAACAGAGACTCAACGGCCTGCGAAATATCGACGACGCTGCTTCCCACGATGATCCCGGTCTTGCCGTCCTCGACGTTGTCGGATGCGCCACCACCGCGCGCAACGACCGAAGGAAGCCCGTGTGTCATGGCCTCGCCGATCACCAGCCCCTGCGTTTCTGTCGTGCTCGCAAAAACAAATAGGTCCGCGGCCGCATAGTACGTGTCGACTTCCTCACGCGGAATTGCGCCCACGCATTTGACTCTGTCACCAATGCCGATCGAGCGGGCATGAGCCTGCGCAGCCGCTCGGTCAGGGCCGTCTCCGACCATCCAGAGGCGTGTGTCCTTACAAGTGCGCATCGTCTCGGCGATAGCATCGAGAAGCAATATGATATTTTTTTCCTTAGCCATTCTTCCGACGTATAGCAACGCCTTTTCTCCGTCACGAACTCCGATCTGACTGCGGGCGCGAGAACGATCGGCCTTGCGCACGCCAGGATTTCCGGTAGGAATAACCGTAATCGGCCTCATAACCGACTGCCGCCGCAACGACGTGAATGCGGCCTCGCTCGGCGTAATCACTTGCGAAACGCGATTGTAATAGTAATTCGTGTGCTTCGCGATTTTATAGCGCACGTAGGCCTTCGGAAAATATGGAACGTAATGCGCATACCGCTCATAAAGCGTGTGGTAAGTAGAGACAAGAGGGATTCCGTGCGATTCTGCCCACCGAAGTCCGACAAATCCGACGGTATAGGGCGTGTGCGTGTGTACGATGTCGAACTCCTGCTGCCGAAAGTGCTTTAAGCCACCAATGAACGGTGGAATCGCCAGCGGATATTGTGGAAAGAACGGCAGTTTTACGGCAGGGAATCGCCACACATTTGGATCGTCGTCGCTGTAACCCGCGTTTCGAGACGTAAAAACGTGCACGGAGTGCCCTTTAGATCGAAGCT
>JAICGT010000302.1 GCA_025922995.1 Fimbriimonadales bacterium | reverse complement strand
CTTCGCCCGCGCGCAACATCCTAGCTAAATAGTGCAACGAAGCGTCGACGTCCGATCCACGGACGGATTTAATAAACGCTGAAATGACGTCGTAATGCTGGTCGCCTTTACGATCGTAGCGCGTCAGAGGACGATTCATCGCTTGGGACACGTGCTCGGCCATAATTACCTTGTCGGGCTGCGCCAACATCGCTGAGAACTCGACTGCGTTCAATGCTGTTCTAGCATCACCGTTTGCCCAGCGTACAATTTGCGTGACAGCGTCATCGGCGGCGGAAGCTCCGACTTCTTCGAGGCCCCGGTTGATTAGTTCGCGAATCGAATCGTCGTCAAGGGGCTTTAGGATTAGAACCCTACATCTGGACAAGATCGGAGTTGCCAAACTGAATGTCGGATTTTCAGTCGTCGCACCGACGAGCGTAACCGTGCCGTCCTCCATAAAACCTAAAAGCGCGTCCCGCTGTGTTCGTGAAAAGTGATGAATCTCATCCAGAAATAATAAAGTTTTTCTTGGCCGCAGACGGGCTTCGTCGGCGATTTTTCGAATTTCTGCCACGCCCGTCGTCACAGCGCTGCGCGAGATGAAATGGGCGTCGGCGTTCGCGGCGATCAGCCGAGCCAAGGTCGTTTTACCGGTTCCGGCCGGCCCCCAGAGCATCACCGAGCCCAATGCGCCGTGCTCGATGGCGGTGCGGATATCGGACCCTTGCCCCAGCAAATGCTGCTGGCCGACGAAGTCCTCGAGTCTTTTGGGACGGAGCCTCGCGGGTAGCGGCGCGTCGGGTCCCGGCTCTGCCGCACCTTCCTCGAAGAGGCTCATGACGTCAATTTACCAGAGCGCCGTGGTACCTTTACAGCCTATGAACCGCGTTTGGGTGCGATCAGCGATTCTCGGAGCGGTGCTCGCAGCACTGATCGCGGGTGCAATCTATTTGCGAAGCCGTCCCCAAGGGCTGCCGATCGTCGACATACCGGCAGTCGATAGCAAAGGGTACATTGCCGCGCTTTTAGAAAAGGATGGGGCGACGAGGCTGGTTGCAATTTTGCCCGACGGCAGCGTGCGCGAGGCGCCGGGAGACGGCGAGTTTATCGACGGAGAATTGACATGGAAGCCCGACGGCCGGCGGGTTTTGTTTACTTCGAACCGCAGCAGAGGCGGGTCGATCCAAGTTTTCGAGTGGATTCCAGATCGGGAGAGCGACCCTGTGCAGCTTACGCCGAGCGGAGCGAGTCGGCAGAATCCATGGTTTACGCCCGACGGCAAAGAATTCGTTTACGCCAGCGGGGGCGATATTCTGGCTACCACGTATCCGCAGTTGCGCTCGAGGCAGGTGATGCCGCCATCGGATTCGCCGGATGGGCAGCAAACCGAAGGCGGGGAGCACGTCCACGCGCCAGGCGAGGAACACGAACACGACTTGGTTTCTACGGTTTGGACTCAGTATTCCGCTTCTATCGAAGGTGAGGCGTTTCGAAGGGCCTACGTAGACGGATCGGTTCTGTTGGGCGAGTACACCTTTTCCCGCGGACAAGCTCTTATCATTCAAAACCTGAGGCCATCGACAGAAGCTGAAGCTATTCCCCAGGCTCCCTTTGGCGCAGATGCATTGGATGTTTCGTTCCACGGCGCATCAGGCAGGGCAGTCGTTGCCGTCATCGGCTTTAAGTTTGTCAATCTGAACGAGATACCGCGTGACCAGATCGGTCCGGATGGCCGGGTGAAACTGCCTTTCGTCAATGCCCTCTTCGCTTTGGGCTTGCGTGACCAGACCGTAGTCCCGATTTTTCTTGCGCCGGATGATGCCCAGACGCTCATGGCGCCATCGATTTCTCCGGACGGCAAGCAGGTTGCTTTTGTCATTATGGAGAAGGTCGAGGGGACGAAGCGAGTCACCGGCTTGTTGGTTGCGCCGATAGCCGAAGGCGGCGTTCAGAACGCAAAAATTATCGCCCAGGGCGAGATCTCGTCTCCGAGTTGGAGCCCGGACGGGCAGAAGCTGGTTTACGTCAAGGACGGTGACGTTTTCACCGTGGGCGTCGATGGCAGCGGCGAAACGAATATCACTCAAGGCAAAGGTCGTTTTTCGACGCCGATGTTTAGTCCGATGCGCTAATCGGCGAGCGACTCGACGGCACTTGGATAAGCCTTTATCACGTCACGCACCGTGGTGCGAACCGCGGGCTTGAGGTCGTCCGGCTGCGCAACGCCGTCTGAAATGGCGTTCAGGATCGCTGCCTTGGCGTCGCTGGTTCTACCCGATGCTTTTTCAAACCATTCGACCGCGCGTGCCGGGTCCAGCACGAGTTGGTGTCCGTTTAGCTTTAGGAACGATAGAACGGCAACGAAGGCTGTGGCACGGTTGCCCCGCTCGAAAGGCCGGAGCCTGCCGAATGCGCTAAGAAAGGTTGCGGCTTGATCCACGACGCTGGTGCTTCCACCGTACTTATATTGTCCGAATGTGGCTTCTTCGAGCT
>JAICGT010000301.1 GCA_025922995.1 Fimbriimonadales bacterium | reverse complement strand
CTCCGGCGGCGCCGGCATCGCGTTCGCCGACACGCCGGGCGACGATTCGAACCTGCAGTTCGCCTACCAAGTCTCGGCGGGCTACGACCTGCCGTGGCTCGGTCTGCCACTGACCGCAGAACTGCGATACTTCGGGGTGCAAGGCGTGGGAACGGTATTGGACGGCTTCGCCGTGACGCTCGGATTTAGGCTCTAAGGTGAACTTCTTCGCGGCCAATGCGTATATTCGTATCGGTCGCGATGACTGAGATAGCTGTAGGAGCACACGGATTGACCGGCGGAGCGGATCACACCAACGATGAGGCGCTGATCCGCCGATGTCAAGAACAAGACACTGAAGCTTTTCGGTGGCTGATCGAACGCTATCAGTCTCGAATCTACAGTTACGTTCGACGCATGTTGCACAGTCGCGAAGAGGCCGAGGACGTAACGCTCGAAGTCTTTGTGAAGGCTTTTCGAAACATAAAGAGGTTCAACGGAAGGTCTTCGATGGCGACATGGCTGCTTGCGATCGCCACGAACCTTTGCGTGGATCGAGCGAGGCACAGGAGACGCCGCGTGGACGCGGTGTCCTTCGACGACTTCGGTCCCGGCAGCATGCCGGAACCTCGGGACTCGACGTGGGACCCCGGCGCCAAGGCAGCCGTGACCGACATGGGCTGTGCGCTCGAAGCGGCGGTCGGCGGGTTACCGAACATCCATCGCACCGTGATCCTGTTGCACGATGTCGAGGGACTCGACTATAGAGAGATCGCAGAATTGCTAGAGATTCCCTTGGGCACCGTGAAATCGAGGCTGTTCTTAGCGCGCAAACGACTGCGTCGAGCCCTCGATCCGTATTTGAATGGTGATGCAAATGAATGATTGGACAAGAAAACTCGAAGACGAAGATCGCCTTACCGCGGCTGAAGAAGCCGCGCTCGACAGCGCTCTCGAATCCGACGAACAAAGGCTCGTTGCCGCCGAAATGTCGGCACTTAAGCCCATGGACACTCCTGCGGGCCTCGTGGCAGCTTTCGAGCGGCGAGTGGTAAGAGCGGGACGGCTGCGCCTTGCCACGGCGTTCGGAGCTGGGGCGGCAGCGTGCCTCGCTGTCGTTGCAGCGCTGTATCAACCCGCACCGCGAGAGATTCCCGTCGCGAACGCTACCGGTGAATCGCTCTACGACTGGCACTATGAGGCTGTGGCGACTTCGATCCTGCCGGGCGACGGCGCCAACCTCGCGGGTTTTTCACAAGTTGCTCGAGAGGAGACACAAGCTCGCTGAGATGAAAGCCGTCGTCTTGGCAACCGTCTGTTTCGCGCTGGTTGCCGCCGGTGCGTGTCAAGACGCCAAAGACATCATCTCTAGGGCCGTACGCAGCCAGCCCGCGCTTCGGTACAAGGGCGTGCGCACGGTCGATGTCGTTGTCGACGGCAAGCCGGTGCGGCTGGTCGAAATCGTTTCGCGGGACCGTGATCGGTCGCGTACGACCTATCCGGCCGACTCACCACGCAAAGGCTTCGTCATCGTCGATACTCCTCGGGATAGGTGGGAATACAACGCTGAACGAAACGAAGTACGTCGATTGCCCGGACGGCGCCCCGATCATATGATGCTCCGAGAGATGATACGATCCTTAGCTGAGGGGCGAATGCAGGCAGTGGCTGAGGACCCGGAGAGCATCGCTGGTAGGCGTGCGAGACGGGTCAGGGTGTCGGACCCGCGTGGCAACACCATGCGTCGGCTGTGGGTCGACGCGTCGGGAATGATTTTGAAGTCGGAGCAGTTCGGCCCAGGTGGCAGAAAGCTGGCAGGTTTCGTGTTTACTCGGATCGACCTCAACCCGACTTTTGCCGCCGACGAGTTCGACCGGCCCGGGCCCAAAGACGCTCGGGTGATCGATCGACCGCCGAGTTTCGGAGTCGAGTGGAGAGTGCGGTCTCCTGAGTGGCTGCCGGAGAACTTTTCCGAGGTGGGCCGAGGATTGCGCCGATTGGCCGGACGCCCGGTCGTGATGATGCACTTCAGCGACGGCCGCAAGAATTTCACTGTTTTTCAGGGCCAAGGAGCCGCGCCGCCCAACCTGGGACGCGAGGACGGCAGGCCCGGAATGGCGGATGCATCACGCGCGTTCGACGGGCTGTGGTTCGTCGGCATCGGCCGCGTCGAGAAATCGACGCTCGAACGTGTCCTAAAGTCTATCAAGTGATCCTATCGCCCGGAGGAGTTCGCCGCCGCCTGTCGAAACTTTGAAGGGTGAAGGTCGACCTAAAACCGGATTTCGAAGTAAGTGACGCATCGTGCAAGAATGCGACGGGCAAGACGTTTGCCGAATGGAGCGCAGCGCTTAGCGCCGCCTCGCCCGCGACCAGACGAGACGCTATTCAGTATCTCTACGAGCAAGCGAAAGACGCATGGTGGGCGACGACGATATGGGTCGAATACGAACGGGCAAACGGAAAGCACCAAAAGGACGGGCGAATCGAGGGTTACAACAT
>JAICGT010000300.1 GCA_025922995.1 Fimbriimonadales bacterium | reverse complement strand
GCGCTCTGGGTTTTTCAGCTCTTCGGGCATACGAATGCCGTTGTCATGGACGGCGGCCGGCTGAAGTGGGAGCAAGAAGGCCGCGAAATGACGAAGGACGTGGTCGACTATGCTCCGAGCCAGTACACCGCCGGCTCGCGCGATGACGCTACCGAGCGGGCCTTTCGCGAAGACGTGATGCGGCATCTTGAAAGCCACGGCAAGCTGATCGACGTGCGGTCGCCGCAGGAATTCACCGGCGAGCGGATGCATATGCCGGACTATCCGAACGAGGGCGCGCTTCGGGGCGGGCACATTCCGACGGCGAAAAGCGTGCCTTGGGCGCGCGCGATCAACCCCGACGACGGCACCTTCCTAACCGCGGATCAGTTGAGAGCGATCTACGAGGGCGAGGCCGGGCTATCGGACAGCGACCCCGTTGTGACTTATTGCCGCATCGGCGAGCGCAGCAGCCACACGTGGTTCGTTCTGAAATACCTGTTGGGGTATCCGAACGTTCGAAATTACGACGGCAGCTGGACGGAGTGGGGCAACCTCGTGGGAGCGCCGATTGAGCGATAGGCCGATTCCTCCTGCTCTGCAGGAGCGGATCGACCTTTTCTCGTCCCTCGAGCGCACGGATCGCATCGACGCGTTGATTTCGATTGCCGAGCGGTACAAGCCGGCACCGCCTTCGATTGCTCCGCGGCCTTACTACGAAGCTCACCGTGTTCCCGCGTGTGAGTCGGAGGCGTTTGTGTGGGCCGTCGATCGGCCCGATGGCACGCTGGACTATTACTTCGTCGTAGAAAATCCGCAAGGTGTTTCGGCGAAGGCGATGGCGGTGATTTTAGGGGAGACGGTTTCGGGCGCTCCTTTGGACGAAGTCGCCAACCTTTCGGACGACGTGGTCTATGGCTTCTTCGGCAATGAGTTGTCTATGGGCAAGACGATGGGGCTGACTTCCATGGTCGGAATGGTGCGCGGCGAGGCTCGAAAGCGTCATACACCTTAATCGCCCATGACCGTGATCGCCGACATCGCCGCGCTGCCGCCCGCCTTGTTTCTGCGCGAAAGTGCGCCGATCGTGCGATCGCAGGATCCTGAGCAGCCGGTGCCACAGCGTCCGACGATCATAAGCGGAAAGCTGAAGCTCGAGGCCGACAGGGCGCACTTCGACCCCGCGACGAATTTGACGAGCCTGACCGGAAACGTCGTCGCTACCTACGAGGGGGCTAGGCTCAGTTCGGTCGACGCAGAGATTAATCACGACACGAAGCAAGGTAGGTTCCGTAATAGCGTAAAGCTCGTCGATCAACTCGGCACCATGACCGCGAGCGAGCTATTCATTGATTGGTCGTCCGAGGAGGAGGACGCCATTTCAGGTCATGCCAAAGATATTATTCTAGATGCTTATGAAGCGCATTTCGAAGCCGAGGAGCTTATACTTCCGGGAGACGGCAGCGCTCGACTCGAACGCGCATGGTTCTCGACCGATCAGCGTTACTATCGAGTTCTACTCGACGGGGTTGTGATACGGCCCGGTGAGTTTATAAGCGCAAGAAAAGCCGTGCTTCAATTAGGGCGCGGACTACGCATTCCGATTCCTTTTTTTCGTGTTAATCTAAACCCGCGTGTTACCGGAATTCAGGCGCCGGTTCCTAAAATCGACGACGACTTCAATTTGGGTTATTCGTGGGCGCAAGTGCTGCAACTGGGCAACCGATCGACGATACACCTTAATTATCGCGGCGGCATGGAGCGAGTGCCGACGACCAATGCGCAACTGATTTACGAAATCTCAGAACCAAAACGTAGGAAGCCGCAGACGGAGGCTGAGATCCAGATGGAGCGCCTGCGAGCGCCGTCGAACCCACGGCTGCTGCCGAACAACGTGGACGTGGAGCGTTTTACCGACGGCTATTTCGACAACGTCATCGTAACCGGAAGGCAGCAGGAAGAAAACGATATCGCGAAACGGCATCTGATCGTTTTCGCCGGCCATTCTACGAACATTATTTCAAGCACTCGACCTGTCGGCGCGGAAGAACTCGATCGGCCGTATTACTTCGGTGTTCAGGGCGGCGGCGCAATCGGTGGAGCTTCGCTCACGGCGCAGCTGCGCTACGGCATGGTCCTCGAACGGCTTTCGACTGAACGCCACCAGCGCGCCGAACTCATGGGGACGGCGTTGTCGCCTTTGGTCAACGTTGGGCCGAATTTATCCTTCGGGTTTCGCGCAGATGTCGGAGTCTTCACCGGTGAAGGAGTGGACTTTGGGTGGGTCCGGCCAATGGCTACGCTGATGGCGCGGCCCTCCAAGGAAGTGACCCTTGGGCTCGCGTATTTCCGGGCGCAAGAGTGGGGTTCCGCGCTCTATGATGTGGACCGCCTCTACTCGAAAAAGGGACTGCACTTTCGGGTCGACTTGGACTTCAAGGCCACTGATATTTCGATCCTTCTCAAGTACGACTTCGACCGCAAGGAACTGTACGACATCGAGGTGG
>JAICGT010000299.1 GCA_025922995.1 Fimbriimonadales bacterium | reverse complement strand
CATTGGCGAGCTTGCGACCTGCGAAAAGCAGAGGATTTGTTGCCGAACCCGAGGCGACAGATTGGGCGGTCTACCCAATCGACCGGCTTGCCGACCCGCAGCCGACGGATATCCTGCACACGCGAGCGAGCGCGAGCCTCGTGAGCGCCTCATTGAGCGGCAGACTTCTGAAAGCGACTTTTGCCGAAAGTGTTTCCTCTGTTCGCGTCGCCCTGGTCGATTACGAATTCCAACTCGCTCCTCGAAGTGCACAAGGCGTGTGGGAAGCACGCGTTATAAAACGGACTGTGTCTCCACGCGGTTTCGACAAGCGCCCCGCAGGTTCGGGCGCCAACGTCTGGGGATCCGTTGGTATCGGCGACGTTTCGCAGGACCGTTCTAAGGTGATTAGGGGAGACAAGGTGTTTTCACTAGTCGACGGAAGCTTCGTAGAGCACGAAACGGGCAGGTTTGCTTCGAACGTCGACTTTTTCTTCATAGGTAACGATCTTTACAGAACCGTGCCGAGGGCATTTGCAACGAGCACGTTTGAAGACGCCGAGCGAGCCCCGTATCTTGGTATCACGAAATTCGTCAACGGAAAGTGGGTGCGAGTTTCCGACCTGATCTTGGAAGCCATAAGCGCGAACGGAAGATACGCAGTCGTCAAACAACTCCCGAAAGAGAGGGATGGGCTCCCGACAAGGTTCGTCGTGAAACTGAAGCAGTAAGGTAGGTCAGGAACTAGTTGCTGTGGCTCGGTGCTTCGAGAACCCGGCGCCAACCCAACTGCCGAGCGTGCCATGCGTGTGGCCGTGACAAGCGTCAGACACATTCCGTCCTCGCATGCCTCCCGTTAGCTTGTCGCGGAGGCAGCCTTCCAGTTCCGCCACGAACCTTGCTTCCGAAGGCATTCCGCAGACCTTCGTAAAGGAAAACCCCACTGCTGCAGTCGACCAAAAACCCGGTCCTCCCACTTTTTTGCAGCGTGCGCCGAGATTTTTGGTTTACAAACGGCCTCGAAGTGACCTATAGAAGTGGATGTACAACGACGAACTCATAGAAGCTCTCCTTCCTGCAGGCAAGCTCGTAATCCTCGCCGGCCCGCCGAAGGTCGGGAAGACGGCCATCGCAAGCGCAATGGCTCTTGCCGTCGCCAAAGGTAAGCCGTTCGCCGGGACCGAAACGACCCAAGGCGCAATCCTCTGGCTAGCCCTCGAAGAGTCCCCGAACGAGCGCGCCGAGATACTGCGACGAGTCCGAGGGCGCGCACGAACGCCGTTCTACACCACATACCGGCGCATCAAGCCCGACACCGACGACGGCATGGCAGAGCTCTGGCACATGTGCGCATTGCTCCGGCCCGCCCTCATCGTTGTCGACCCGCTCTTTGCTGCACAGTCGACGCGCTCCAACCGGCTGGCCCTCATAAACCTGCGAAACCTCGCCGAACAAAATGGTGCGGCGATCCTCGTGCTTCACCACCTCCGCGCACATGATCCGCGAGCCGAAGCCGCCGACCTTATCAAGTTCGCAAACGCTGTATGGTCGATCGATTACACCTCCGATGGCAAGAATCGCCTCATAACCCTGCGATGTGAAGCAAGCAAGCTTGCCGAGGCAACCTCCCGGCCGACAACGATCAGGCTCCGAAGCAAGTCTCCTCTCCACCACGCACCGCTCCCCGAAGCCAACGTCTTTTCGAGCACTTCGGAAGTCATCTCCCTCCTCCAAGACCACGCCGCCCTATCCTCTCGCCAGATCGCCTCCCTCGCCGGAATCGCCCACGGTTCCGCCCGCAACATCATCGCCGACCTCCGCCGTCGAGGCAAGGTCCGCATCGCCCTAAAGTCCGCCCGCACAATCTACTATCGACTCGGTTCACATCATGCTCATTAAGCATCTAAAAACTGACAAAAACCCGGTATGCCTCCAGTTCAAATCCGCCATTTCCGTGCGAGCATTGGTATCTTTGGCGTCCTGCCGATCAACGCGCCGTGGCCAATCAGCCTCCCGCAGGGTAGATTATCGGCGTATGCCATATGTGATCGCCGAGCCCTGCATTGGGGTCAAAGACAAGTCCTGCGTCGTTGTCTGCCCCGTCGACTGCATCTACGAGGGCGAGGACATGCTTTACATCAACCCGGACGAGTGCATTGACTGCGGACTCTGCGAGCCGGAGTGCCCCGTGACGGCCATCTTCGTGGACACCGACGTCCCCTCCAATTGGAGGGAATACATCGACAAGAACACCGAGGAGGGCCGCAGGCTTTCCGACGAAAAGAAGGGCTAATGACGCCGTTTGCGTTTATCGTGCACCCGATCGACGCGCGGCGGGACGTCGCGCGGAAGTATAAGTTCGCCAAGTACGTGCCGGAGGCTACCGTCGAGTGGTTTCTAAAGCACAAGAAGCCGATGGTGCTGAGCGAGATCAAACGCATACGCGGCCTCGACGGCAGCGAGACACACGGCTGGTTTATCGGCTGCCCGCTGACGCCGAAGATGAT
>JAICGT010000298.1 GCA_025922995.1 Fimbriimonadales bacterium | reverse complement strand
GCTCGGGCTCGAGACATCTCTCTCGCTTGCGCTATGCGTCGCGGCGATTCTTGCATATCGTTTTAGAGCCTTTGGCGCCATGGGCTGGCTGTTGGGATTCGCATTCTTGGCGCGCCACGACGCCGCGATCCTCGCCGGAATCCTCCACTTTCTCGTATGGAGAGAGTCGAGAAGAGCGACTTCGTGAACCCGACCAATAGTCTAGTCGGGTTCGTGGTGATCGTCGGGCCCTGGCTCTTGTTCTCGCTCTTCTACTACGGCGTCACAACGCCGACCACTCTTCAGTCGAAGGCCGCGCAGGGCGGCACCGCCTATTGGCCGGCGTGGTATCCAACTCTGTTTTGGCACTGGATGAAGGCTTACTTCCTCGGCTCTGCCCCTTTTGCGGGTGTCGCGATCGCGTCGGCTTTCTTGGGCATCCTTCGCGCAATTTGGAAGAGGACGCGCGCATCGCAAGCCGTTCTTCTTTTCGTCGTCTACCAAGCGCTCGGCTTCGCTGCGTACTCGGCCTTGCGGATGCCCGATTATCATTGGTACTTTGTTCCCTACGGCATGGCGCTCGTGATCGCTATAGGGTGGCTGCTGGCGTCGGTCGAAGAGTTTCGACTTTCACCGAAAGCCTTCGCTGCCATTTCCGCTGCCGCGGTTGCACTTGTAGGCGCAGGGGTTCTATCCCAAAGGCCCACTTCGACCGGGCCGTGGCAATCCTATCGCGAAGTGGGCAGATACCTCGAGAGCCACCCTCCGGCAACCGCGGCCGGACTCATGGAAATCGGAATCATCGGCTACTACGCGCCGAACGTCAGGGTGTTCGACTTCGCCGGCATCGCGACGCTCGAGCAAGTTCCTCGAATCGCTGAGAACCGGGCTAACGCATGGCTCGACAACCCTGATGTTGCCGACATCGCCGTCATCCGGGGTGTCCGACATCCGCTGGAGCCCGACTTCGACGACCGTTTCACGATGCTGTATGAGCACGAATGGACTTCTTCTCCGACCGGGGCGTTTCCGAACGGCCTTCAGGTGTGGAGACGCACCGACGGCCGATAGGGACAATGCCAGAGTCGCCAGCGTTGATCCAACGAATTTCGCTTCTACGCGTATTGCTTCGAGCGGATGAGGGGTTCTTTCATTGCCCTTTGGATTTCGCGGACGTCGGCGTTTTGATCCGGCGTGGCTAGGGTGATTGCTTTGCCGGTGTGGCCGGCTCGGCCGGTTCTTCCTATTCGGTGGAAGTAGTCTTCGGGCGTTGCGGGCATGTCGTAGTTAATTACGAGGGAGATCTGTTTGACGTCGATTCCTCGGGCTGCGATGTCGGTTGCGACGAGGACTCGGTAGGTTCCGCTTTTGAAACCGTCGAGGGCGATTCGGCGCTGGCTCATTGTGCGGTCGGAGTGGATCTCCGCTGCGCTGTGACCTTGGTTGCGCAAAGTCTTGGCGACTTTTCGCGCGCCGTGTCGTGTTCGCGAGAATACTAAGATCGGGCCTTCGTGATCGTTAAGTAACTGCGCGAGAATTCCGCCCTTTCTTTCTTTTTCGACGATTACCAGTTCTTGGTTAATTAGTCGCGGTGTCGAGCCGACGTGGTCGATGTCGATGCGGATCGGGTCTCGCATCCATCGCTTGGCGATGTCGGCGATTTCTCGCGGCATCGTTGCGGAGAAAAGCATCATTTGACGCCTATCCGGGACCTGCTGCAAAATTTGTTTGATGTTGGGCAAGAAGCCCATATCGAGCATGCGGTCGGCTTCGTCCAATACGACGACGTTTACGCTATCCAATCTAATAGAGCGACGTTGCATGTGGTCGATCATTCGACCGGGCGTCGCGATCACAATTTGTGGGCTGGCGCGCAATGCTTTCGATTGCCTTTCCAGCGGCACTCCGCCGATTAGGACAACCGTTCGCAAACCCGTTCCCATTGCGATTTTTCGCATGGTGGCTTCGACTTGCAAGGCGAGTTCACGCGTCGGCACTAAAATCAGCGCCGATTTCTTTGTATCGGAGATGCGCTCGATGATCGGTAATCCGAACGCGAGCGTTTTCCCGGTTCCCGTTTGGGCGATCCCCATCACGTCGGTGCCCTTAAGGGCGACAGGCACGGCCTGCTTTTGAATCGGCGTGGGTGTGGTGAATCCTAGACTGCGCACTACGTCGAGTTGACGCGGAGACAATCCGAGGCCGGCAAATCCGGCTTTACTATTTTTGGTGAAACTTTCAGACATAAAAAATGCCCAGGCAACTCGGCGTCGCCCGAACTGGAGTCAGTATACCTTTTCTAGTGGCTGCAGCGAGCCGGGCGGCGTATGGCGGTTTCGTGCCAGGTCGTTCGCGGAACACCCAGACACGCGCTCTGGACCACGGGCTTGGCCACTCGCGGGTTCGAGTTATTCACTGTTCATCTCATTTTTCTGTTGTCTGTTACTCTCATTTTTTTGCAGATTCATCTCGCTCACTTTGGGACTGCTCGCCCCAGATCGGCTGATTTACTCG
>JAICGT010000297.1 GCA_025922995.1 Fimbriimonadales bacterium | reverse complement strand
AGGAATTGCGCGATGCATGGCAAGAATAGCGTAATCGTAACCGCGATGACGAGAATCTGCGCCGGTGTCATAGCGTGTTCGCCGACCATCTTGTCGAGGCCGGCCGCGCCGTAGTCGCGCCGAAAGAATCCGAATAAAAAAACTTCGGACGCCTGGATTGGAAGTGTAAGTATCTTTGCTAGAGGCACAAGAGCCGATATGGCGGCGTCAAAGGCGGTTTTGCCGGCAGCGATCACCATCATTCCGTAGCCCGCTAATGCGCCCATTACGGCGAAGATGAGCTTTGTGACCAACGGACGCCGCTTGCCGACTGCGTATCCGATCCATGCCGCGAGCACGACCCACCCGATCGGCATTCGCCCCAGCCAAATCACGACGCTCGCGATAAGGAAAAGCGGCGCAACCTCGAGAAAATACCACTGCATGCGCGCGAATGTCTTCACAAGCACGTTCGTGACGCTCGGCCAACGCATCGGTGGAAGCTCTAAGTAGAACGGTGCGGTCTTCCCCGGCGTAAGCTTCGCAGCAAAGTAGCCGGTGAGCATAAAGATTCCGAGCATGATCAGTGCCCAAGCAGCGAGCAGCGGCGAAAACGAAAACCCGATCGGCCCTGCGACTACGCTAGTGCTAGCGAGCAGCCCTGTGACCACCGCGAGTTGGGCAGTGCATGGAATTGCGAGGCTAAGCAGGAAAGTTGCAATAATTCGCTCGCGTTTGGTTTCGAGGATGCGACACACAACGGTCGCCATCGTATCGCAACCGAACCCCAGGACGATCGGGATTACTCCCCTACCATTGAGGCCAATCTTCTTGAACATTCGGTCGACTAACAACGCAAGTCGAGGCAAATAGCCGGAATCTTCGAGTGCGCTAAATACTAAAAAGAAACTAAAAATAATCGGCAGGATAAGAGCGACTGCATAGGTGACGCCGAGCGTCCAGACGCCATACTCGCCAACAAGCAATTCGTGAACAGGCGACGTCGCGGCTGCAAAGCGCTCGACCAAGCCAGTAACAAACGGGTTGATCGTGTCGCCGAAGAGGTTTTCTTCGATCAAGCCGACCAAGGTGCCGGCGCCGAACACCCCGACAAATTGGTAAAGGCCGAAATACAAGACGGCCAGCAGAATCGGGAAGCCCCAGACGGGATGGCTGCACAACGTGCCGAGTTTTTGCGAAAGCGGAGACGACTTGCGCACGACTTTATCGCTGACGGCGCCCGAAACCACTTCGCGCGCTCGTTCGCTACGCGAAAGCATTAGCTGGTAGGCAAGGGGAACGGTAGGGCAGAAGCTGACGTTGCCGATAATGTCGCGAATGCGGGCCTCGGCTTCCTCGCCCTCCTGAAGCCCGACACGTTCTAAAATCTCCTCGTCGCCTTGTAGGCAGAGGAGCGCGACGGACCTGGTCGAGAGGCCGTAGTCTCCCGCCCGGAGGTAGCCTTGGATCGACGAGACCGCAGCCTCGACTTCCTGTGAATAGGTGATCAGCCCCTCAGAGGGAGCCGAAGTGGCCATGAACTACATCTCGCAGCGTATCGAGGCCCTGGCCGTGTAAGCACGCCGCAGGCACAACGGGAATTCCGAGGCTTCGTGAAAGCTCGATCGCGTCGACGCGGATGCCGGCGCTCGTTGCCTCGTCCATCATGTTCAACACCAGAACGGTGGGGAAGCCCGCTTCAATTAGCTGGAAGGTCAGGGGGAGCATCCTGTCGAGGTTCTTGGCGTCGACGACGTGTAGAACGAGGTCGGGTCTGTCTTCCATCAGCAGCCTCCGCGAAACGCGCTCCTCGTCGGTAATCGGCGACATCGAGTACATTCCAGGGGTGTCGACCAAATGAAACTTTTTGCGATAGACGTGCGCTACGCCCTTGGTGACTTCCACCGTCGTTCCGGGATAATTGGAGACCGTGACGTACCGACCGGTCATTTTGTTGAAGAGCACGCTCTTTCCGACATTCGGGTTGCCGACAATGGCAATTAACGGGAGTCTGTTCGACAGGGACACGGTTTGCGCCACGGCTGACATTTCGCCTGAGTTATACCTGATGTTTCGCATGGCTAAGCAATTTCGGTGTTCGGTTTGAAGCGTCGCTCGTGCAAGCCGACCTGGCCGAGCCGAACCAAGCGCGTGCGCTTGAGTTGGGAAGAGGCGCCAGCGGTGGCGCGCCTGCAGCAGCAGATCGAGGAAGCCGATGTCAAACTCGCCGAGGGTGAGGCAGTGGTGGACGCGCTCGAGCGAATCGCCGACGTGTTCGAGCAGAACGAGCCCGGCACCGAGACGCTGCTGGAAATCGCCGAAATCGCTCGAAGCGTAACCAGAACCGACGCGGCGCACCTCTTCCTCATCGACCCCGATGGCGAAACTCTGCGGCTCGCAGCGGATACGATGGCGCCCGAAAAGGTCGGCAGGGTCTGGATTAAGATAGGGCAGGGCCTTACCGGATGGGCGGCCGAACATCGCAAGGCCGTTGTCGTTGCACGCGAGCCGTGGCTAGACTCCCGT
>JAICGT010000296.1 GCA_025922995.1 Fimbriimonadales bacterium | reverse complement strand
GTTTTCTTTCCGGCATCCAGGCCACATCTTGGACGTTGCAGAGTCGGTTCGCGGTTCGCGCGAGTTGGAACAGCAGGTCCGAGAGGCGATTTAGATATTTTATCGCAATCGGCGGTACCACCTCCGATTCGCTGAGCGTAACAACGGATCGCTCGGCTCTTCGGCAGATCGTACGCGCCATATGCAGCCTCGCCGAGATCTCGGAACCTCCTGGGAGTACAAAGTGCTTCAACTCCGGCAGGCTGCCCTCGAGCATATCGATCACTTTTTCCACCTCGTCGACCTTTCCGTCGTCCATGCTCTGGTAGCGTCCCGTGGGCGAGGCGATCTCGCCACCGAGTTCGAACAGCCGTTCCTGAATGAATCCGAGTATCTGCACAAACTCGTCGTTGCCTTCGCTCTCGGAGCGACAAAGACCGATGGCGGCATTCGTCTCATCGATGTCTCCGATTGCCGCGATCCGAGCCGAGCTCTTCGACACGCGTCCGGCCCCGTAAAGTCCTGTACTGCCGTCGTCGCCGGCTTTGGTGTAAATCTTCGGCATAGGACGCCAGTTTACGTAATTTCGCCTTCCGGGCGATCCTCCGTGCAACCACAGGCGGGCTCTCCCTGGCGGAATCGCCTGGAAGACGAAATTACGGTAAGATATCGGTCAAGTGCCGCCCCAATGGCGAGGTGGCATTTACTTTGTGAGCGGCGCTGCTCGCGACATCAACTCTCCTGGAGCGTACAAAGTATTGCCTTCGCGACCTGCTGCTAAACCATCCCGAAAGTCTGCCGCCAACGGAAAACTGATCGAACCCGCGGATCGTCTGCTGCACTACCATCGCGAGATGCTAAGGCTGCGGGTATTTGAAGACCAGTCGACGCGGGCCTACCGCCAGGGCCTCGCAGGCGGATACCTCCACGTGTACACGGGCATGGAAGCCACGGCGATCGGTTGGCTTAGTAGCATCGAAAAGGGCGATCCCGTAATCACGGCTTACCGCGACCACGGTCACGCCATGTATCTCGGCTGCGACCCCTTCAATGTCATGGCCGAGATCATGGGCCGTTCCGATGGCATGAGCCGAGGCAAGGGCGGGTCGATGCACTTATACAGCAAGGAGCATTCGTTTTATGGAGGTTGGGGGATTGTAGGGGGGCACATTCCGATCGGCGTCGGCCTTGCGTTCGGCACCAAGTACAAGGGCGGCAAAGAGGTCACCCACTGCTTTTACGGCGATGGCGCTGCGAACGCGGGGGTGGTCTACGAGTCGATGAACATGGCGGCTCTTTGGGAGTTGCCCGTTGTCTTTATCATCGAGAACAACGAGTTCGCGATGGGTACAAGGCTCGAATATCACGCAGCCGATCCGGAATTGCACAAGCGAGCCGAAGGCTTCGGAATGGACCACGAGCGCATCGATGGTATGGATGTACTGTCTGTGCGGAAGGACGCCAAACGAATCATCGACAAAGTGCGCAAAACGCACCGACCGTACGTGGTCGAAGTAATGAATTATCGCTTCGCCGGCCACGGCGCGGCGGACAACGACCAGAGCCTTTACCGCACGGAAAAAGAGTTAGAAAAGGCGAAGAAGCGGGACCCGATCGAGCTTATCGAGCAATACATGCTTGAACACCGCGTTATTACCGACAAGGAACTTGAGGCCGTCAGACTCGAAATCGAAGGGGAAATGGAAGACGTATTCGACCGCGCATCGAAATCGCCAAAACCCGATCCCGAAGAAGTTTATTCCGACGTTTACAGTGACATGCTGCCGGAGAAAGGACACTAATGGCGGCGACGACGATCACCTATCGCGAAGCGCTAAAGCAAGCGATGACCGAAGAAATCGAACGAGACGAAAACGTTTTTCTCATCGGCGAAGACATCGGCAGGTACCAAGGCACTTTCCGCGTAACTGCGGGCCTTTTCGAGCAATTCAAGGAAAAACGCGTTTTAGACACGCCGATTTCCGAGCCCGGAATTGTCGGCATCGCTACCGGTGCCGCGATGATTGGTTTACGGCCCATTGTCGAAATGATGACGATGAGCTTTTCAATCCTCGCCCTCGATCAAATTATCAACCACGCGGCGAAAATCCATTACATGACCGGCGGCCAATTCACGGTGCCCCTAGTAATCCGAGGCCCCGGCGGTGCCGCAAACCAATTGAGCGCACAGCACAGCCACAGCATGGAGGGCTGGTACGCCCACGTGCCCGGATTGAAAGTTGTTGCACCGTCCACACCGCAAGACGCCTACGGAATGCTTAAGACCGCCGTGCGAGACGACAACCCGGTCATCTTCACCGAAAACCCCGGCCTCTATGCGATCAAGGGCGAGCTGCCGGACGACAAGGACTACACCGTGCCTTTCGGCAAATGCGCCGTCCGCAACGAAGGCAAAGACGTCACGCTGATCGGCTATTCCCGTATGGCTCTCGTGGCCCTGGAAGTAGCGGAAGAACTCGATAAGAACGGAATCAGCGCGGAAGTCATCGACGTCCGCTCGCTGCTG
>JAICGT010000295.1 GCA_025922995.1 Fimbriimonadales bacterium | reverse complement strand
GTTCGCCCGCTTTCGAAGTAATGTCCTTATACTCGATGCCGTATAGCCGCGACGTCACCTCGAAAAGCCCCTCGACGACGCGCTCCATTGGGAAATACTCGGCGACTTTGTTGGAGTCGACCGCATACTTTGTGCGCAGCAAATGGTTTTTGTAGAATGAATAGTCCCAAGGGTAGAGGACCGTCGTTTTATTCTTCGTATATTCGCGCTTTGCCTCGGTAAAGAGCTCGTAGTCTGCTTTTGCTTTCTTGGCGACAACCGGAATCAAATCGTCATAGAACTTGCGCACCGTCTCCGAGTTCTTCGCCATGCGCTCTTCAACGACATAATCTACAAAATTATTGAATCCGAGGATACGCGCCATCTCCGATCGGAGTTCGATCATCTGCTGCAGAATTTCGACATTTTCCATGCCTGCTCGCCGGCGATACAAAGTCCAAGCTTTTTGTCTTGTTGCTGAATTCGTACAGTTATCCATCAGCGCGCCGTAAGATGGGCCGTCCAGCTTGAAAAGAACCAGGCTCGCAATCTTGTCCTGCTTGTCTAAAACGTCTTTCGGCACACCTGCCAGGTCCCAGGTATTAAGTGGAATTCGCGTGTCGTCGTCGGCAATGTTTTTTTCGAACTCGATGCCGAGCCTCGACAACTCTCTTTCTATTTCTTTAAGCCGATTGCGCTGCTCTTCGGGCAACATCATTCCCGCCCTACGATAATCCCTCATCGTAAACTCCAGCGCACGTTTTCGTTCGCCGGTCAGCGGGGGATTCAGATCGGCATAGGCTTTAACGGCTTTATACAGGTCTTCCCTCTTGGCGGTTTCGATGTACCAGTCGACCACAACTTGCTCTGAGGCGCGCGCCACGTTCCGCTCGTTCGAGTCTGTGGAGACGTTGGCCATAAACAGGGGCAACGACAAAGCTTGATCGAGACGGACGTCTAAATCGTCCAGCGGGAGCATCGTGTTTTCGAACGTGCGTTCCGTATCGGGTACTGCGATCACCGCGGCGATCGTGGCATCCGCAGCCGCGAGGGCGTCTTTAATCGACTGCGGGACTTCCTGCGCAGGCGCTAGCGCGACGGCAATGACGAGGGCGAGGAGGGGAAAGAGTTTGCGCATAGGCGGTGTATTAATACCTTCAATAAGGATTGAGGCGTCGGCAACGCGAGTGCAGACGCCTCAACTTCTTTACGTTTGTTCCACGCTAACGCTTCACAAAGCCTTCCAAGGCAACGGTGTACTCCTTCCTCGTCTCATCGTATGAGATGCGGTACTTTGTCGGGAAGTACTTGCCGGCAGGATAGGTTTTTGGCTGAGGAATGTCCATCACGAGCGTAGGCTTCTCCTTCAGCATCGCCAACGTGAACATCGGCTCTATAAAGGCGAGCCTGCCGTTGTACGAGCCGTAAATGAACGACTGCGTGAAAGGCTTGCCGTTGAATTCCGGCCAGCCTAGCGAAGCCCAGTGAACTCCCATATACTTCTCTTCGCTCTGGGGAGCCATGATGTAGCCCTCCGGAATCACACCTGGGGGCGGTGGCTTCAGACACCTGGCCCTGTCGTCGCCTTCCAGAGTGATCGCCCTTCGTTCCTCGGTGGTCATCATATAGAAGTGCGCGTCGAAGTGCGGCACGTCGTAGATGCCGGGAGGGATATGCCCAAGCGGATTCCAGTCGAAAGCGACGTGGTCGAGGCCCGTCTCTTTTGCTTCGGCAGGAAGCTTTAGCGGGATTTCATAGCCGACGAAACCGGTCGTCGGTTTTTCCATCGGCAGCCCTTCGAGGGCGGTCTCCGTACAAGTTATGCCCACCCCTACCGGGGTGCCATGTTCGTCGATTCTGACCCAAGAATATATGGTGCCGTTGCCCATAATCTTGGTTTCCCCAATCGCCAAACCTTTGGCGTCATAACAAAATGGTCAAGTGTATGCGGATGCTGCGAATACGCCGAGGACGGCGGCAAGCGCTAGTGTCTTTTTCAAGTTTGTCTCAAACCTCCCTTGCGCTGCATTTTACCGAACAGTCCGGCCATCTTCTCTGGACTGCGCTCTGGAGTGCGCGACCCATGGTCGCGCTTTTCAGTTCGAATTAAGGAGTCCGTAAAGCGCGACCGTGGGTCGCGCACTCCGGAGGGAAGAAAACCACCATGGACAGTTAAACAGGGGAGGGGCGGCCCCGCAGTAAGGCACGCCCCTCTTCGTTCCCCGGAGAGTGAGAGTCTTTGGTCTTAGATCGGTCCGTAGCGCTTCGCTGGAGGCGCGGCAGGTACCGACCCTTCAAGGTCTTGCGGAGGCGCAGCATAGACCGGAACCGCATCATTGGGGTTCGGCATTTCGATCGCCTCGTCGGCTGCCGGAGCAGACGTCAGGACGCTCGGGTTGCTGGCGACAACCGACTCGGGAAGCACGATGCTGGCCATCTGCAGCGTGCCGACTTCCAACCGTATGGCATCGGACTTGTTCATCAGCGAAACCGACGCGACGCCGATCTTCTTGACGACTAAGTCCTTTGTGATCTT
>JAICGT010000294.1 GCA_025922995.1 Fimbriimonadales bacterium | reverse complement strand
GGAAGCCAACCGCAACAAGCCGCGTTTTCGCGCAAGCGAAAACCAACGACAAATTGCCGGCTTCAATGGATGTCTCGACGCAAGTCGATTCTGTTCAGACTGTCCTCGGAGAGCTTGCTCTCCAAAGGGCCGCTCCAGCAGAGCCTCGTCTTGTTTAAGTGTCGG
Organism: Fimbriimonadales bacterium; assembly: GCA_025922995.1. Classification (GTDB taxonomy): domain Bacteria; phylum Armatimonadota; class Fimbriimonadia; order Fimbriimonadales; family ATM1; genus JACDEQ01. Next base: position 2,378 of record JAICGT010000294.1, on the reverse strand, counting down.
GTTGCCGGGTGGCGCGTTCATTTTTGTTGCTCCACCCCCCAGCCCCCTCCTCATTTCCGCAGAAACAAGGAGGGGAGTCAGATTCCTGAGAAACGAGGAGGGGGAGCGTGGGCTATCCTTAAAGCGTGCCCGATCCTGCGATTGAAAACGTCATCATCATCGGCTCCGGCCCGGCCGGATTTACGGCGGCGCTTTATGCGTCGCGAGCCAACCTGAACCCCCTGATGTTCTCCGGCAACGTGCCCGGCGGGCAGCTCATGATTACGACGGACGTCGAGAACTACCCTGGGTTTCCGGATGGTATCCAGGGCCCGGCGCTCATGAAGCTGTTCCGAGAGCAAGCCGAGCGGTTCGGGACGCGGGTCGTGGACAAGCACGTTGACAGTGTCGATTTTTCCGGCCCACCGCATCGCGTTGTCGTTGGCGGCGAGGAGCACATGGCGCATACCATTATCATCGCCACCGGCGCGGAAGCCAAATGGATCGGCCTCGAAGGCGAGGTCACTTATGGCGGCTATGGTGTCAGCGCTTGTGCGACCTGCGACGGCTTCTTCTTTCGTGGAAAGCAGGTCATCGTCGTCGGCGGCGGCGACACCGCCATGGAAGAAGCCAACTTCCTAACGCGCCATGCCGAGCGTGTGTTCGTGGTTCATCGTCGCGACGAGCTTCGCGCCAGCAAAATCATGCAGCAGCGCGCCTTCGATAACCCAAAGATCGAGTTTATTTGGAATTCCGAGGTGATCGAGATTTTGGGTAACAACGTGCCTTCGAAGCATGTCACGGGTGTAAGGCTTCGCAACACGGTCGACGGTACCGAGCGTGAAATGCCGATAGACGGCGTTTTTGTCGCCATCGGCCATAAACCGAACAGCGAAATCTTTAGCGAGTGGCTGGACATGGACGAACTTGGGTATTTGACGCTTGCCGGCAAGGGTACGAAGACCCGGGTCACCGGGGTTTTTGCTTGCGGCGACGTAGCGGACCATGTGTACCGCCAGGCGGTCACCGCCGCCGGAACGGGCTGTATGGCTGCCATCGAGGCGGAGCGTTACTTAGAGGCCCTGGAGCACGTCGCCAGTGCTGTGTAGCCTCCTTTTCGCGGCTGCTTTGCAGGGCGACTTTATCGTCACGACCCTGCCCACCCCAGGCGAGCCGAGGCTGTTCGTGTCGCAGCGGCGGGAAGCTCTGTCCCCGGCGTTCGTCGATCCGATGCATGGTTGGGAGTTCCCGTTTTATGCGGAGGGCACCGCCGGCGCGTCGGGGTCGACGTTGAGCCCACGAACGCGTTTCAAGGTGTATGCGCAGTCATCGAAATCGCGAAAGCTGGTGGTTCCGGCAACTCGCACGCTATTGCGGATTTGGGACGAAGCGGTAAATCGGCTTAATATCGACAATCCTGCTAAATACGGGTTGACGGTTCATTTGTTCATTTGCGATGGTGGCAAGGCCGGTGGGGAACAGGCTTTTATTCGCAGCCGGAGCGCTCGAGATAACTTTGCGTCGTACAACGCGATCTATTTGTATCACGCTGAGGGGCTATCCGACCCTGTGGAAGCCGTACGCGAAATCGCGCATGAATACGGGCACGCGATTCTACCCGCCATCGGCGGCTTTAAGGAGCCGGAGGAATGGGGAAACGGTGGGCTGGGTGAGCGTCTGTTTATGCGGTATATAGCGCGGGCGATGGGGGCAGGGAAGGCTTCGGAGGAGGACGCATTCGGCGCCTCGGCGGGGCAATTGAAGAATTGGCTTTCGGTGAATGCCGACCCGTTTGCGGCTGCAATCGCGCGGAGACGGATCGATCAAGCGACGCTGGCGGGAGTCGGTCCGGCGGCGACGAACGAATTCCTCGGGTTGATGCTTTTTGTCGACGACTTGTTTCCGGATTTGCTGGGGCGTTCGCTGAAGCTTTCCGGCGGGCAGACGGCGATTGATGCGCTGAAAGGCGTGGTCGAGGCCGTCAATGAGCAGAAGGGGTGGGTCATCGACGTTCCGGCTTCCTATGGGAATGAGATTTGGTTGCCGATTTTCGGCAAGGTTTCATGGACGGGCGCGACGTCATTGCAGAGTCTCGGGGCGTGGGTGAAGGTGCGCTTGTCGTCTCGCAGGATTTCTGCTCGACGGGCTTAGAACACTGTCCATCGGACATGGTCCATCCGGGCTCTCCATGGGAATTGCAGCACCGGACCTATAGCGCGATACCGTATCCGAGAGCGCATCAAGCCGGTTGAGCTAACAAATCTGCCAGGATTCGAGGTGATGGCGACGAGCGCAATAGCGTCGGTACCGGTTGCCTGTCTTGTGTCGACGAGTTCGTAGAGTTGCGTGTCGTAATTGAATAGTTCAATGGTTTGTCGGATCGTCGCGCTGCTGGCATT
>JAICGT010000293.1 GCA_025922995.1 Fimbriimonadales bacterium | reverse complement strand
TGCCTGGCCGATTGCAAACACGGCTGGCACCGCCTCGACAACCTCTTTATCGATCAGCTGAGGATCGACCAGTTTGCCGTTGCGCTTGGTGTACTTGATGGTCGACTTGACAAAGCCATTGACGCCGAACTGCACCTTCTCCATACGGCCGGGGCCAAGAGCGCGGTCGAAGCGATAAATCACTTCGTAAGGGATTTCCCTGATTTCGGTTTTTACAACAACCGGGTCTTCGATAGCCCCCGGTTCGTCGACCTGAAGGCCGCCTGTGGCGGCGGGGCAAAACGATAAGGCTGCTATACAGCCAAGTATTAGATTGTACGGACGCATGTAGCTCCTCCCACTGGGTGAGCGCACTCTCTTGTTAGCGCGCTACTTGCTGGGTTTTGCTCAAAAAGCGACTCCGTCCGTGGAGCCAAAAGACAGCAAAACGACGACGAGAATTATTGAGTTTTGTCTTTGAATCCCGGCAGTCGGCGGCCCTTGTAGTAGCCGTCGGGTGTTGCCTTGTGCGGAAGCACAAACGGCTCTCCACCCTGCTGACGGTTCGGAGTTACCTCCGGCATTTCCGTCGTCCAGGTTGCGCGGCGCTTCGCGCTGCGCGCGTGTGAGTGCTTTCGTTTCGGATTCGGCATTACTTCTTCTCCCGATGCAAGGTGTGCTTGCGAAGTCTCGGGTTGTATTTGATGAGTTCCAGCCTGTCCTTCGTGTTCTGCTTGTTCTTGCTCGTCGTGTAAACGCTCTTCCCGTCCTCGGTACAAACGAGGCGGATGACTTCTCGATGCTCTCCCTTCTTCGCCATTACTTCTTGGCCTCCTTGCCATAGCGGCGCATGAATTTCTCCACGCGGCCGGCAGCGTCGACCAGCTTCTGCTTGCCCGTATAGAACGGGTGGCAGTTAGAGCAGATGTCGACATGAAGCTCGGGCGTCGTCGAAACGATCTCCGTCACGGGTTTCCCCGGCGTACACGCACAAAAGACCTTGCAGGTCACGTATTCTGGATGGATTCCGGCTTTCATCTTGGTTCCGCGCACGAAGGCGCGAAGAGAGAGTATACCGCGAACGCCTGATTGCTATCTCCCGGTGAGCGGTGTAAGCGCTCGCGGCCCGCTGAAGACCGCCGACTTCCTTCGCGCAAACCGCCGGACTTCCACAGCTTGCCGAGTAGCACATGTTCTCTAAGAACGCCGCGTGCCCTGGTGCGCGGCGCTTTTCCTATTGCCGACCGGAGTCGCCTAGAACGATCAGGGCCGGCGAGCATATTGATAACCTTGATGGCAAGCGATTCAAGCCTGAGGCACAGGGTTGTAGGACCCGACCTCGAGTACGTCGCTTTTGAACACAAAACGCAGCAGACCGTTGTTTTGGTAAGAGGTGGACAAGGCAGCCGCCGTTGACGACTTACCTGAGCAGGAGCGGCGGGCATTCATAGTTTCCGACCAGCCTGCTGTGGCTGATCGCGTCCCTGGCGCATTGGTTCACCTACTACCAGCGCGTTCTCACCGTGTAGGTGACCACTTTCTCCTCGTCAGGCTTTAGCGTTACGATGTATTCGAAAGTGTTCGAATCGGTCTTCGTCGACGCCATGCTTTCGCGAACAATCGTCCAATCAGCCCACGCATGCTCCACAACGCGAACGGTTTCGTCGACCTTCTTTCGGTTCCTGACTTTGATTTCGAAGTCCTCTTCGATCAGATTCGAAGCGATGCGCCGAAACGCGGTTCTCTTTCGCTCGCCCACGACATCGAAAGCATCGCCGATGTAGAGGCGAATCTTCTCTTCTCGCGGAGTGTGGTCGATGCGGTCTTCACCGATCATCTGCACTTGGCCTTTGGAGTCGCGCTTGTAAACCCGAACTTTACCGGCGGGCAGCGGCTGACCCATACCGTTTTTGTCGCTGTTTACCATTTCCACCAGCACGTTCACTTTTACTTTGGGGTCGGTAGCATAGCCTTCGCCAGGTCGATAGTCGCGCCCCGAACCGCGCCAAACGGACCTCTGTCCCTCCAGGACCATGTCTTTCTTCACCCCGATGCCCGCAACATTGAGCAGCGATATCTGCTTTTGCTCGTTATTCCGGACAGTTGCCGGGCGACCGAGTGTATAAAGATGATATTCGAAGAACGACTCCTCCGCGAATCCGAGCGCTTCGTTTCTCATCATTTCTGCCCCTCCGCGGCCGCCTCCAAAACCGGAACTTGGCGGCGGATTGAGTCGCCGCACATCGCCGGCGATTAGTTTAAGAACTGCGTTTGTGTACGTTGTTCCCGACTGATTATTCATGGTCACCCAGCCGTTTATGTCTGCCTTCTTGTCATCGGCGTCCAGGATCATCACGTAATCTGCGCTCCAGCTAATGTTGTTGGTCAGATAAGTTAATTCGACGTCGCGCGAGCCTGCGCTTTGGGCGAACAAGTCCCACATTAGAGTGGGCTTACTAATGAGCCCTTCGGGCAACTCGAGAACCTCGATGGTTCCGGACGGGCTCAGGATTATTCTGCCATCGTCGGTACGAAGCACAAGGCCCGTGTACGTCATTCGGCCTCCTCC
>JAICGT010000292.1 GCA_025922995.1 Fimbriimonadales bacterium | reverse complement strand
GGTACTGGAGGCAGGCACGCTAGAGTCCCGTCTGAACTCGCCATAACGCCGCATAGAGCCCGCCAGCGCCGACAAGCGCGTCGTGTGTGCCGCTCTCCACGACACGGCCCCGCTCGATCACCCAGATCTTGTCCGCATTGCGAACTGTCGAGAGCCTATGGGCGATCACGACGGCCGTTCGATCTTTCGTCACTTGTGCCAACGAGCGCTGGATGGCAGCCTCGGTTTCGTTGTCGACCGCGGAAGTCGCCTCGTCGAGAACGAGAATCTTGGGGTCGCGGATGATCGCCCTTGCCAACGACAAGCGCTGACGCTGTCCGCCGGATAGCTTTTGGCCCCGTTCTCCAATGACCGTGTCGTAGCCGTCGGGCAGTTCCCTAATGAACTCGTGAGCTTCGGCGCTTTTGGCGGCTGCTTGGATTCCTTGTTCATCGGCGTCAGGTTTTCCATAGGCGATGTTTTCTCGGACGCTTCCATGGAAAAGGAAAACATCCTGGCTCACGTAGCCCATCAGCTTTCTAAGTGAAGAGTAGCGTTGAGTTCGGATATCGACACCGGCGATGCGTACATGTCCTTTGTCAGGGTCGTAAAAGCGCAACAACAATTTGATGATCGTGGATTTGCCGGCTCCGGTCGATCCTACAATGGCGTGCGTTTCTCCGGCTGGAATTGAAAGCGAAAAATCCTCGAGCGTTGGCGCGTGTCCGTTGTAAGAAAAGGAGACGGCGTCGAATTCTATGGACGCTTCGCCAAAATCAAGACTCTCCGACCCTTCCACCATCGTCGGTTCCGTGTCTAACAGTCCGAATATGCGCCGCGTAGATGCCATCGCTCGCTGGTACTGGTCGAGGGTCTCGCCCAGAGATGTGAGCGGCCAAAGCAAGCGCTGGGTCATGAACACCAGCACGCTGTAAACACCGACTTCCATCTGATCGTTTAGAACAAGCCATCCGCCTACAACAAGCGTGCAGGTGAACCCTGCAAGAATGGCCATTCGGATTAACGGAACAAAGGCTGCAGAATAACGGATTGCGTCCTGGTTAGCAAGTCGGTAGTCGTTCGAAACGCCGGCGAGGCGCGAAGCTTCTCGATCTTCGGCATGGAACGCTTTAATCGTTGAAATACCCCCGAGATTGGTGGTCAGAGTAGAGCTCAATTCAGCAACGGATTCGCGAACACGGCTATAACGCGGCTGCAATCGTTTCTGATAAATAATCGAGCCGATCACGATAATCGGAATCGGAATAAACGCAAGGGCAGTGACCAGTAACGAACTAGCCGCGAACACCGCGCCGACAAGAATGACGTTCCAAAAAAGGGTGATGAGCAAACTCGCTCCCACGTCCAAAAACCGCTCAAGTTGATTGATGTCGTCGTTGAGTATGCTCAGCAATCCGCCGCCGCGTTGCTCGTCAAACCAACCGATTTCAAGCTTTTGTACATGGCTATATAGGTCGGTTCTGATTTCGTGCTCTAGTGTCTGCGATAAATTGCGCCATGCAAGCGTCGAGAGATAGCCAAACAGGGACTCGAGCATCCAAACAACGAGGTTGATCCCCGCAAGTACAAGCAATTGATTCCAACGGCCGTCGATCCCGAAAATCGTCGCCATGAACGACTCTTGACCGCGTACGATCACATCGATGACAACCCCGATCAGAACTTCGGGCACGACGTCCATCACTTTGCCGAGCGTGGTGTAAGAGGTTGCGAGAACGACTTTCGGACGATGCTGCCGGGCGTAAGTCCAGAGCCTTCTAAGTCCGTGCCTCGATGAATCGCTCCGCGTAACCACTACCTAGTCGGCATCCGATATCGCTTCTTGGACTGCGAGTGCCTGGGCCGTAGCCGCAACGTCGTGGGCTCGAATCACGCGCGCCCCTTTCTGAGCCGCAAAGAGGGCTGCGGCAAGCGATCCAGGCAGCCGACTCATCGGTTCGTCTTCGCCGACAATTTTCCCGATAAAAGACTTGCGCGACGCCCCGACAACAACCGGGTAACCAGACGAAGCGAATTCTCCGGTCGCCTTGAGTAGCGAGAGGTTGTGATCGATCGTTTTTCCGAAGCCTATCCCCGGATCGATCCAAATCTTGTTCTTAGGAACGCCGAACGTCGAGACCGCCTCCGCGCGCTCGAGAAGCCATTGAAGCACGTCCTCGACCACGTCGCCGTAGCGAGGGTCTGCCTGCATTGTCCTGGGCTCGCCGAGCATGTGCATGACGCATACCGTAGCTCCGGTTTCGGCTGCCACCGTAGACATTTCCTCCGACCGGAAGCCGCTCACATCATTAATCACCAGCGCTCCGGCGTCGACGGCGGCTTTCGCTACCTCAGGCTTCATTGTGTCTATGGACACCGGGACGCCGGCTTCGACAAGGCCAGATATTACGGGCAGTACGCGCTCGATCTCGTCCGTGACGCTGACAGGGTCTGCTCCCGGTCGCGTGGACTCCCCTCCGACATCGACTAAGTCCGCGCCCTCTTCAAACAAGCCGATTCCGTGCTCGATTGCCTTGTCCGCCGTTAAGAATTCCCCGCCGTCCGAGAACGAGTCGGGCGTGACGTT
>JAICGT010000291.1 GCA_025922995.1 Fimbriimonadales bacterium | reverse complement strand
TCGCCGCAAACCTGCGAAAGTACCGCGGGCTGCTCCAGCACGCGGAATTTCTCGAAATACGTGTCGCTATGCCGTCCGCTAGTGAGCAGAAAATGGCCCTTAAGAATTGCTCCGGATTCCTCCAGCAATTTCAGAAGGTCCGCCATCTATGCGCCTGTTCTGCTGAAAGGCTTCAGCTCCCGCTCGATTTCATTGTCCTCATTAAGCAGAACGATTTTCGGCACAATTTCCTCGTCGGTAAACGCGAACGAGGCAATAATCAAACGGTCACCATTCTTGACGCGATGCGCCGCCGCGCCGTTAACCCCGAAAACGCCCTTGCCGCCGGAAAAAGCGTACGTCGTAAACCGTTCACCGTTTTCCACGTTCCAAACGTAAACAAACTCGCCGTCGTGCAAATCGACGGCAGCCATAATGTCGCGGTCCATTTCGACGCTACCTACATAATCAGGATTCGCATACGTCACCCTCGCGTGGTGGATTTTCGATTTCAATAAGGTTAATAGTTTCATGCACTAAGGGAACCAAATGCCCAACTCACGATGGGCAGATTCCGGATCGGCGCTTCCGTGCACAACGTTTTCCTCTAAAGAAAGCGCGAAGTCGCCGCGAATCGTTCCCGGCGCGGCGTCGGCGGGGTTAGTCGCTCCCATCATCGCGCGGCACGCTGTCACCGCGTTCGGCCCCTCGACCGCCATGACGGCGATCGGCCCTGACGTCAAGTAGGCGACAACGTCCGCAAAAAACGGCTTGCTGCGATGCTCGTCGTAGTGCGATTCGACGGTCTCTTTGGGAGCGTCCACGAGCGAAAGCTTTGCGATTCTAAGGCCCCGAGCCTCGAATCGGCGAATAACTTCACCGATCAGGCCACGGGCGACGCCGTCGGGCTTGACGATAATAAGCGTTTGTTCCATTCGACTCGAAAGGATACCTTTACGGCATAATTGAGGCATGCACGAATCGGTCGCCGAGGCAACGAAGCGCAAGTACGCCGAGTACGTCAATCCTGGCCTCGCGAAGCTTCTGGATTTCGCCGGCTATGGCGTCGAAACCACCGCTGAGGGCTGCTACATCACCGACGACTCAGGCAAGCGATACCTGGATTGCCTCGGCGGGTACGGAGTCTTCTCGCCCGGACATCGACACCCAAAGGTCGTCGAGGCCGCCAAGAAAGCCCTCGACACGATGCCCCTCTCGGCAAAAGTGTTCTTCAGCAAGCCGTACGCAGATCTGGCTGAAAAGCTGGCAGCCATTGCACCGGGTGACTTGCAGTTCACCTTCATGTGCAACAGCGGCACGGAAGCCGTCGAGGGCGCGCTCAAGGTGGCAAAGATGTATGACCACCGACCAAGAGTCGTTTCCACCGTCGGTGGTTTCCACGGCAAAAGTATGGGAGCGCTTTCAGCCACCGGCCGCGACAAGTTCCGCGAACCCTTTTATCCGCTCATACCGGAATTTTGCCACGTTCGCTACAACGACATCGACGCGATGCGCGAATTGGTGGACGATCACACCGCAGCGGTGATCGTCGAGACGGTGCAAGGCGAGGGCGGCATCCACGTTCCGGACGCAGGCTACCTGCCTGCGGTTCGCGAGATCTGCGACGCGCACGACGCGCTGCTGATCCTGGACGAAGTTCAAACCGGCTTCGGACGCACGGGCAAGATGTTTGGCGCCGAGCACACGGGCGTGGTCCCCGACATCATGACGCTTGCCAAAGGGCTGAGTGGCGGCGTGGTTCCGGTTGGCGCTTTCATGGGCTCGGCGAAAGTGTGGGAGCCTGCCTTCGGCGAAAACCCGCTACTGCATACAAGCACCTTCGGCGGCAATCCATTGGCCTGCTCCGTCGCTCTGGCAGCGATCGAAGTGATCGAGGAGGAGGGTCTCGTCGAGAACTCCGCGACGGTGGGCGCGCATATGATGAACCGGCTGCGCGAAGTTGCAGACAAACGTTCGAACACTATTGCTGAAGTTCGTGGGGTGGGTTTGATGATCGGTGTGGAGTTCGCTCTGGACGACGTCGGCGAACTGACGATCGCAGCCATGGTGAAACGCGGTGTTGTCGCGGCATACACGCTGAATAATCCGCGCGTCATCCGCTTTGAACCACCCCTAATCATGACGCGGGAGCAAGCCGACGTAGCCGTTGACGCCTTCGACGAAGCGGTCGCCGAAACACAAGAATTGTTGACTGCGGTGGCGGGCTTATGATGCTGGTCGATCAAGAATATGGCGTAGCCGGAAGCGCCGCGTTGCGGTACGACGCCATCCTCGCAGACGGTAATCCGTCGCCTGCAATTGTCTGCATACATGGTGGTGGCTGGGTCAGCGGAGACAGCGCCGACATGCACGATGTGGCAAAGTATTTTGCTGAAAAAGGCTTCGCGGCTTTTTGCCCGCAATATCGTCTTGCGCCGCTATACCCTTATCCAGCGGCGGTCGAAGATATCGCGACTTTTGTGGGTTATTTGAGGGGCAAAGCCGAATCTTTGCGTATTCTTCCGGATGCCATCGGGGTAATCGGCAACAGCGCCGGTGGCCATTTGGCGGCGATGGCAGGGCTGGC
>JAICGT010000290.1 GCA_025922995.1 Fimbriimonadales bacterium | reverse complement strand
GTAGTAGTTGAGCCAGGTCGAGACGCCGCCCAACAGAGCGATGGCTGCGCCGAGGATGAGCCCCCTGGCTGCAAGCAACCACTGCCCTTCCATTTGATTCAAAACGAACCAACCGGCGACAAAGAGCGCCGCAGTACACAGCAAGAAAAGGCCGAGCCTGCGCACGACGCGCTTGCCTTTGGATGCGTTCCGGATCAGGATCACAGGCAGATTATATAAAACCGGTGGCAGTTGCAAGAAACGGGGCGCGGGTTATCGCGGTAGTACCATCGGAAGATCGACAATGACCAAGAACCGCAACCTCCCGATTATAGGCGTCGCCATCCTGGCGGCGGCGTGCCCGGCAATCGTTATTCGCCATGACCGGGAGGATGCTCGTCATATCGAACTGGCTAAAGGCTTCCGAGCTTACGGAGACGTCGTCGAGGCGGGCAGCACACTTATCGCGAAAGACTGGCTGCTCACGGCGGGCCATGTCGCTGTCGACATCAGCCCCTACACGTCCGTCGCGACTGTCGACGGCGAGCAATACGCGATCGACAGAATCATCGTCCACCCGGAGTTCTTCGCAAAAGAGCGCAAAAATCGGCGTGACCTAGCACTTCTGCACCTGGCGGAGCCGGTCGTTGGGGTGGAGCCCGTGCAACTTTATCGGTCGGAGGACGAGGTTGGGAAGGTCGTCACCTTCTTCGGCCGAGGCCAGACGGGGACCGGAGAAAAGGGGCCGACGGGGACAGACGGCAACATGCGCGGCGCCACGAATATGACGGAGAGCGCCACCGAGAACCATGTTTTGTTCAAATTCGACGCGCCCGAGAAGGCAACCGACCTCGAAGGCATAAGCGGCCCGGGCGACAGCGGCGGACCTGCGCTTCTCAAGCTCGACGGCCGATGGGCGATTGTGGGCGTGAGCTCCGCCAATCAGGGCAGCGGCACGGGGCCGTGTCGCTATGGTTCGACGGAGTACTATGCGCGCGTTTCGACGTCGGTCGATTGGATCGAGGCGACGATGAAGGCGAAACCCGAGTCGACCATTCGATGGACTATCTCGGCGCCGTTTAAGGATTGGCCCAGAACACGGCCGGGCAATGTCGCCGAAGCACTGCTGGCGGCGTACAACTCCGGCGAGGCTTCCAAGTACGAAGCGTTTCACGTAAAGTTTTGCGATCCGAGGGCTCTCGGTCGAAGCACGCCGGAACGGCGCGCAGACTCGTTTGCGAAGTTGCGGGCAAAGTTCGGCCGGCTGACAGTCGTCGAGTATGCCGAAGATCCCGACGGCAAGCTGCGCGCGCTGCTCCGAAACGAGAAGGGTGAGCACTTCCAGCTATCGCTGTACTTTTTCGATGAGTTTTCGACCCAGTACGACGGGTTCTGGATCGGCGAGGGCTTTCCTAGAGCCGCACGCTAATCCGATATCTAAGCCGGATTTCCCTTGCATCGCTGCTCGCGGGTACCGTTCAATCGTGACCTACAAGACCGTGCCCTACGAGCCCGAGCGGCCGCCTATCGACGAATCGCGCCGCATTATCGAGGAGGACAACCGCATTGCCGACGCCAGGCGGTCGGTCCGGATGTTTTCGAGCGACCCGATCCCCAGGGATATTATCGAAACCGCGATTCGCATCGCCGGTACCGCGCCGAGCGGCGCGCATCGGCAGCCGTGGCACTTTGTGGCGATCGCCGATGCGGCCATGAAGGCGCGGATGCGCGAGGTCGCGGAGGCCGAAGAGCGCGAGTTTTATGAAAAGCGGGCGCCGAAAGAGTGGCTGGAAGCGCTGGCGCCGCTCGGGACCGACTTTCGCAAGACTCACATCACCGATGCGCCGTGGGTGATTGTTGTTTTTAGGCAAGATTACGAAGCCCTGCCGGATGGCGGGAAGGCAAAGAACTACTATATGACCGAATCGGTCGGGATTGCCGTGGGATTTCTGATCCAGGCGCTGCACCGCGCGGGGCTCGCAACGTTGCCGCACACGCCTGCGCCGATGACGTTCCTGCGCGAGATTTGCCAGAGGCCGATAAACGAAAAGCCGTACGTGCTGCTGCCGGTCGGATACCCGGCGCAGGGTTGCGTGGTCCCGGCGATCGGCCGCAAAGGCCTCGACGAGATCGCGACCTTTGTGTTATGAGTTTGTGCGAATTACTCCCCCTCCTCGTTCCTCCGGAAATGAGGAGGGGCTGAGGACTATTGAAGCGAAACGTCCACGCTTCGGGCCGAAACTAGATCGCGAAGGCGCATGTAGACCGGTTTCACCGACGAAGGCGCTTCGAAGACGAACCGAAAGCGAATCATTTGCTCCGGTTCCATTAGCGATTGCGATGGCGCGTCGGCGCTACTCATCTTTGCGTGCATCAGAAGGCTCGTCTCCTCGCCGTTCTCATCGAAGATCGAGGGCACGGAAATGCCTGGGGCAAACGAAGCCCTGTATTTCGACTTGTTTGTGATCGTAACGGTGGCCACGATCAGTTTATTGCCTTCGCCAGCCTTGAAACCGGCAGACTCCTGCAATTCCTCGACTTTTTCAACGTTGTAGTCCCATGGTCCGATTCCGAACGGAACGCCGACTTTGGCTTTACCAATATCC
>JAICGT010000289.1 GCA_025922995.1 Fimbriimonadales bacterium | reverse complement strand
GGAACAAACCAGCCATCGCTGGAGGAAACCCTCGGTTGTCACGTCACCTTCGGCCGCCCCTCAGCCAGGAAGCCGCACCGTAGTGCTGCGCCCGCTGGCCTACCACGGCCTAGCGCCCGCTCGGCGGGTTTTAAGCCGAGCCTGTTCTTTAACCAGGTTTCCTTTTGGATCCGGAAAGGTTCCTGGAAACACAACCGGCCATTGCGTACAATGGTGAGGACTGCTCAGTCCCCGTTCGTTCTTGGCCCGCGCTGTAACGCGGGCTTTTTTCATGCGCGCAGTCGGATGAGCATTTCACCGAGCGCTCACTTGCGCGTTCAACTCCACCAAGACCCGCCTAACGGCTTCGGGCAGAGCGGTCCTTACTTTTTCGCGGTGGTGGACGAGCGACTGTTTGAAGGCGGTGATCGCGCCCATGTCCAAGTGTTTTTCAATCGCATCCCGGCACAGTTGCCGACCTGCCTCCGGCCTGACGACAAGCGCGTTGGCCTCTACCTTGCGCTTGCCGTATTGGGCGATGTATTGCTGGACAAAAGCTGCGCGGTGCTGACGGTGATTCGGGTCGCCCAAATCCTTGCCGCTGCCGGTTTGGAGCCCGTCGATCCAAGTCAAGTCGTGTTTTTCGACGAAGTCGAAATTCAAGCCGAACCGCTCGATGATCAGATTGCGTGGTGACCAACCGACGGCGCCGTGCAACTCGCCCAACTGCCCCAACAGCCTTTCTGCAATTTGCAGCCCCACGGGATCGAGGTCGCCGCAGTAGAGGAGAATGGGCCTGCGGCCTTTCTGCTCGTGCGCCTGAAACCGGCGCATCAGACCAGCCCGCAAATTGAGGTCGCTCCAGCCGCGGGCATTGATGATCGGCACGCAGTATTGCTGGCAGACCGGCATAAATAAACTCTTGAGGTCGATTTTTTCGACGACCAATTGGATGTAGACCGGCTGGTCGTCCCAAAAGCTGACCGGTAAGTACGTGTTCCACTCGTGAAGGCCCTGGGCTATGGTCCCGGCGAACTGCGCCGGATCCTCTTCGTGACAGTTCTCCAAGTTGGCCGCGCTCCGGGCTTCGTCCTCGACCGTGAAGTCGATGGGCAACAAACCGGTCTTGCGGCAGTCGTTGACGAGATCCTGAGCCTTGTCGAAATCGCCTTTCGGAAGTCGGTGCTCGTTTTCGAGGATGTAACACCAGCCACGCGAGGACACCTTGAAATCAACTCTTGAGTTGATTTCTTTTAGGATTTCGGCAAACCGTCGCAGATCCGCTGCGTATTCTGCTCTCGCCTCGTCGCTGGGGCGGCCTTTCGGGAGGTACGGCAGTATCCCGCCCGCTCGATCATCGCCCGATCGGTTGTCCCGCTGACACTTCTTAGCGGCAGAGCTAACAGTCTGGCGGATTTCGTCGAGAAACAACTCAAGGTTGGGTTCCTTGCCGTTCGACGTGATGGGCATGTACGGGATCTGAACGTTGATGACGAGAGAAACGGGCTTCCGGCCGACCGTGAACTCAACGTGCCAAGGGCCTTCGCATAGCTGCCCGGCAGTCCCTTTTTCAGCAGGGTGAGCCGGCCAGGCCGAACCGGATTGCAAGAAGATCTCGCCAAGCCTAGCAGATCTTCGGCTTCCTCGTAATTGAGCGAGCCGGCGCTGCGACCCCGGAACCGTTCGGCGATCCCGCGGTCCAGGACGCTAGACCCATCGAAATCCTGCATCACATCGCGCACGGTCCGTGACCGCGCCGCCTTGAGCAGTTCGAAGAATGAGTCAGAGTCGTACCACCATGCGGAGGTCTTGCCCTGATAGATCGGCTCGTCCCCCGCACAAGAAATGGCGGTCTCCGCCCATTCCAAAAAGTCGGGGTCGTGCGAGATGGCGTCGCCGAGGTAGAGTTCGATGCGCGTCCCGACGGTGCGTTTTAGCCGCGTCGCTCTGACCAACGTCTCCCCCGATTCCTGAGGCGAGAGTTCCAGTTTCATGCCGTTGGTGATGACGACTAGGCTGCCTCGGGACGCGAACACCGCACCCGCGACGACGCGGAGTCCGTTGCCTAACGCACCGCGCATCGGGAGCCGCTTCACCTTCGACGAAACCAGCGGCCGGCGAAACGAGAAGAGCCGCGCCACTTCCTCGGGCTCGCCGCCAATGCCGGGACCGTCGTCTTCCACATAGAAGCCGTCGTTCCGCAGTTTGCCGACCCTACAGGCTCCGCTCGCGTCGAGGGCGTTGTCGGTCAGCTCTTTGGCAACCAACCGCCGGAGCAACCCAGGGGGGACACCTGACAACTGCGAGATCGTACGGACTGATCGGAACAGCGTCCAATCTTCGCGCACGTACTGGCCGTTGTCTGCGGCATCTGTTTGGCCGCGCTGCTCAACCGCCCGATTTCTGCGCAACATAACGCTCCTTCCTCGTTGTCAGGATGAAGGTGTTCGGTGTCCGCCGGCGGTCGCTTGCCAGGTCAGGCACCGGCGGCAACTCGCCGGCCGGTCGCTTCATCTCGACCACGACGCCGAACGCCCGCAGCATGACCTTCAGCAGCATCCGGACGCAGTTCACTCGATGGCACCCGCGGCAGGGGGTCGCTCGTGACCCGGACGCGCCAG
>JAICGT010000288.1 GCA_025922995.1 Fimbriimonadales bacterium | reverse complement strand
TCGCGCCGTCGATTTAGACATGGAAATACCGCTTGCAGAACTTCGAAATACAGATGTCGGTGATGGCCCGGCAGCGGCGTCGCATTTAGCGGCCGGCGCCACCTATTTGCGAGCACTGGAACGGGCAGGCGTGCTTTCTGCCCTAATCCCGGAATTCGGCGCGGCACGGTACATCTTGCCCGAAGATTCGGTGCATGAGTTTACAATCGGCGAACATACGTTGACCGTGATCGAGCGACTGGATACTTTACGTCACGATCCGGCTTACGACGCAACATGGAGCGAATTCGAGCCGAGGACGCTGTACCTCGCCGCAATCTTGCATGACCTCGGAAAAACGGATCATTCCGCCTCTCACTCCGAGACGGGCGCGAAAATCGCCGGCGATGTCGGTCTGCGCCTTAAGCTGCCGCCATCGGAGGTCGAGACAATCGCATGGCTCGTCCGCGAGCATCTGACGCTTGCAAATACCGCCCGGACTCACGACCTACAAATGCCTGATGCTCCACTGGAATTGGCGCGCATTTGCGGCGATCAGAACCGCTTGGCAATGCTGTACCTGCTGACCCTTGCCGACATTGCCGCCGTTTCATCCGATGCGCTGACGCAGCAATTTCAGGTTGCCCTCAAGGACCTTTATGAAAAAACTCGGAGTGTGATCGGCGAGGAGGACCTGCCGACCGATCCGGCCATTTTTCGTAGCGCGGCATTAGAGAGATCTCGAAAAGGCGAAGACACAGAGGATGTCACCAATTATTTGGAGATGATGCCCACGCATTATCTCGTCGGTACTCCGAGGCAGCGGTTTTCGATCCATGCCGAGTACGTCGAAAAAGCACGAATGGGTGAGACGACGATTGTATTTGAAAACAATGCCGAAGCGGGCACGACCGATATCACCGTTTGTTGCGCGGACCTCAAGCAGCCGGGCTTGCTTAGCCGAATGTTAGGCGTTTTATTTGCGCACGACCTGACTGTACACGGAGTCCGGGCAGCTTCCACGAACGAGGACAACCCGATTGCCTTGGACCAATTAACCGTTTCATATCGCGGCGGGGTGGTACCGAAGCAATTGGGTGCGGCGATTACGGCGGCGCTGAGGAAGTATCTGTCCGACAAAGAAGAGCTGGAATCGTTTATCAGAAAACATCACAAAGATGCAGACCAGCCACAAAAATTATTGAAATATCGGCTATTCCCCGGTGACCCTGCGATATTGGAAATCGAAACACCGATCGGCATGGGCATGCCCTATCGAGTAACGAAAATGCTTGCCCACTTCGGATGGAGCGTTTACGTTGCGAGAATGGGGCAGTGGGCAGGTCGGGCCGTTGCCAGGTTTTATCTGGTCGATCCGAACGGCCCACTTAATGAGGAAACCGTGGCTTCAGCTATAGCGAGTTACCGAGTTAGGGAGTGATCATCCACACCGCACGGTCGATCCGGGCAGTCCACGGAAATGACAAGAGCGGTTGCGTAGCGCGGTAGCCCAAGCGCATCGAGACATTGCCGCTGCCGTCAACGAATCGACCGGCATTGGCAGTAATGTTGACTTCGATCGTGCCGTCGATATTAGCCGTCATGTTTCCAACGTTAACCTGCTCCCATGTTCCGGAGTTGGGGATAAACATTTCTACGACCTGCGAAATTCCCGCAGAGCTGCCGTGCGATTCGACAATCACTTTGATCGTGCTCGGTGTGAGGTGCGGCGATACGGCGCTGATTCGAGCTCGGATCGGGTGATCGCTTGTTGAAAGCACAACGCCGGGCCGCAGCTGAAGACGGTTGTCGTCGCTGATTTCGAGGTCTCCCACTCCACCGGCGAAAATCGAGCCTCGATCCAACGTAATCGACGTAGGCGCAACAGTAGTCGCAGGCGCGGAAATAGCCCAGCTAAAGATCGACGTGCGCCAACCGTTGCTTCCGGCGACGCTCATGCCGATTCCCCAAAAAGTTGCGTCGTCTACAGGGTCGACGTCGACCCCGAAATAATCGCCCCAACGTCCGCTTCCGTAGTTGTTTCCAGAACTACTTTCCAGGTTGATGGGCATGCCCATCGTTCCGGCAGGGTCGCCAGCCCTTCGTCCAGCAACCATGATATCGGCTGTAATACTCGTGCTGCTGCGCGTGAACATTGTTGAAACATCGCCGGCCGAATTAATGCTGACAGCAGGCATGTGGTGGTGCACGCCCGAAGCGCCGGTAACGTCGCCGGACATAGCCAACGAAGGTGAACCTGCGACGGGCCAATTGTTCGTATTGACCTCGTACCAGCGCACGCGCAGCTGCGACGACGCCTGGATGGTATGGCTTGCGACGAGCTTCCCGCCGCGCCAGGTGGCGTTAAAGATGCGGCCGTCGATGGAGTCGAGCGTGTTTCCGTTTGTGCTCGGGGCGTCGAACTGCGGCCGCGAGTTGAAGGGCACGGCAACCGTTGCAAGCTGCATCAGCGGCGTGCCGGTCAAGTTTGTTATCGCATACAGGTCGAGAGAACTCGAACCGCCGCGCGACACGCCGTAGACCCGGTCTAAGCTTGGATCGATAACCTCGGACATCTGCACGGAACCGCCGTCTTCGTCTCGAAGATATTGTGCCGTCAC
>JAICGT010000287.1 GCA_025922995.1 Fimbriimonadales bacterium | reverse complement strand
GGCAAGGCTATCGGCTTGTACATGGTCGAGTACGACGATCGCTGGCCGCTAGGCGTCGATCCCGCCGACAAGTTCACGCCGCAAATCTGGGCGCAGTTCCCGGAGTTTCAGGCCCTCATCGCGCATCTACCCCTGATGCACGATTTGCTCGACCCCTACATCGAGGCGCCCAACGTCTGGGAGTGTCCCTCGGACAAGGGGCAAATTGTCGACGACGTTTCGTTTGAAATAATCGACAGCATGCCGCGCAGCTTTGATCGCTTTGGCACCAGTTATTACTATCGAACTGAGCTTACAATGCGCCAACTGACTAGCAATCTCCCGGACATTACGAAGGTTAATGTTTATTTCGACGGATCCGGCGCATGGCACGGCGACGGTGACATTCTGCGCGAAGGCGACACGTTTCAAGAAATGCTGGCCAAGATGGATAAGTACCGCTATAACGTGCTTTTCGGTGACCTGCACGTGAAGAATATTTCCAACGACCAGTACCGCACAGCCTGGTCCACGCCGGTCGAGTAAATGATCCTGCGGCCGGACGCGGTTGTTTTGCCTACCGGCATTGAAAAAGGCTTGGAAGTTTGCTTTTCCGGCGGCGTTATCGACGCGATCCGCCCATGGACTTCCGAATCGCGGAATGAATCCGGGTTTGTGCTTAGCCCGAAGTTTGTTAACGCGCATTCGCACCTCGAGTATTTCGATCTCCTAGGGGCGATTTCGATATCTGACTATTGGTCTTGGATCACAGAGTTAACAAATAGAAAGCATGAGCGCGACCCGGCCACAGTCACACAGACGATCCTAGAAGCGGCACGTCTCAATCTCCGTACCGGCGTTTGGGCGATTGCTGAGTGGAGCGATTGGGAAGGCAGCGACGCGGCGATGTCGGAGGTCGGCCTGGATGGCGTGATCTTCCAAGAGGTCATCACGATTCGCGAATGGGCGTCGCCTTCCAACAAGCTCGATGCCGTAAAGGCGAAGGTGGCAGGCAACTCGACCCCAACCTACGTCACGCCTCACGCTCCCTTTACGGTCTCGCCCGCCGTCATCGCCGAACTTGCCACGGCGGGCGAGGCGCTTTCGATCCACGTCGCCGAAACGGACGAGGAAAACAGCTTCTACCTGCGTGGAGCCGGCCCGATTGCCGAATTGTACGCCGCTGCGGGGATCGAGTTTCAAACTCCCGGCAAAACGGCGATCGAGTATCTCGACGACCTCGGGGCGCTGCATTCGAAAACGCAACTCGTCCATCTTTGCGCGGCGACCGATGAAGACATCGACCTCGTTGCGGAACGAGGATGCTCGGTTGCGCACTGCCCAAGATCGAATGTGGCGCTGGGCTGCCCAGTGCCGCAGATCGGCGAGATGATCGACCGGGGTATACGGGTCGGTTTGGGGCTGGACAGTGCAGCCAGTTCGGGAGAGATCGACATGTTTGCCGAGATGCGGGCGGCTTTGAGACTTTCCACTAGCGCGAAGCGCACCGTGACGTCAGGCCAAGCGTGGACCATGGCGACAAGGACGGACACAGCTCCCGGACTCGACGACAATTCAGTAACGAAAGGCACTGCCCCCAGACTGATGCTGATCGAGTCCGCCCCCGACTTCGACTCGCTCATTTCGCGCTCGCCGGAGCAAGTTCATGAAATCCATAGCAAATAGTGAAAAAACTCCTTAGAATTCGCGAACTTAACTAAAATTCGCCCCCGTCAATCTGGTGTCCGCCCCGCCAACCGGCGGACAGTTATTGCCTGCCTGCACGTGGGGTCGGCCCCTCTCTACCGGCCCCACTCCTTACCCCCTTTTGCGCCACACGACCGTCTCTAAAGCGTGACCTTCGTGTGGATTGCCTTAGCCGCAGTTGCCATCCTTGCAATTGTCGGATACAACTCGTTGGCAAAGATGAGAAATGTCGTTGCCAATGCATGGTCTGACATCGACGTCTATTTGAAGCGCCGCGCCGACCTGATCCCGAACCTCGTCGATACGACGAAAGCATATTCCGGCTTCGAGCGAGATACCTTGGAGAGCGTGACACGCGCCAGAAACGATGCCCTCTCGGCGGGAGCAAGCCCGCATGCGAGAGCAGAAGCGGAGAACGCGTTGGCGACCCGGGTTCATCAGCTGATCGCAGTTGCTGAAAGCTATCCCGAACTGAAAGCCAGCGCGCAATACCTTCGACTCCAAGAGGAACTCGGCGAAACCGAGGACAAGATTTCGTATGCCCGGCAGTACTACAACGCAGCCGTCCGAGACTTCAACACGTCGATAGACCGATTCCCCCAAAGCATCCTGGCGGCTACGTTCGGGTTCAAGCGCGCTGAGTTCTTCGCACTCGACGAGCCGGACCAGCGAGAAGCCCCAAGGGCAGAACTGTAACTATGAAACGCATACTCGGCATCATCGGCTTCTGCGTTACGGCGGCTACCGCCGGGGCGCAAGGTTTCGATATCGAACGCTTCGACGTCGACATCGACCTGAACAAAGACGGCTCGGCTCGTGTAACAGAACGCATCGCTTGCCTGTTCCATGAACCAAAGCATGGGATCTACAGGGATATCCCGACGGACACTTACATCGAGCACAAATACGTGACCAGAGG
>JAICGT010000286.1 GCA_025922995.1 Fimbriimonadales bacterium | reverse complement strand
GTACAGCATTTTCTCGAAGTGCGGCAGGAGCCATTTTTCGTCAGTCGAATAGCGATGGAAGCCAGCGGCCAGCTGGTCGTAAATGCCGCCATGGCGTATTTTCGTTAAGGTCAGCCCGACGAATGCATCGTCGTTTCCACAGCGCGTCATGAGAATCAAGTCGTCGGCATGCGGAAACTTCGGCGCATGCCCAAAGCCGCCATTTTCCATGTCCGCGTTTTCGTGTAACAGGTCACACGCCCGATCAATAACGCCTTCGAGCGAGCCACCACCCCGTATCGCCTGCAGCGCACCGCCGACAATCCGAGAAACATCTACGGCGCGACCGGCGACTTGCGCCATCTGCGTCTCCCACAGCTCACTAATCTGCGAAAGAACGCCTAGAAACTGCTCCCGTGGCAAGTACGTGAAGGCAAAGAAGGGCTCGGCATTCGGCGTCAGGAACAGGGAATTCGGCCAGCCTCCATGCCCCTGCATTGCTTGCGTGACCGCCATGTATTGGTGGTCCAAGTCCGGCCGCTCCTCCCGGTCGACTTTAATTGCGACAAATTTGCGATTCAAATACTCCGCAACCGACTCGTCTTCAAACGACTCATGCTCCATAACGTGGCACCAGTGGCATGTGGAATATCCCACAGACAAAAATATCGGCTTATTTTCATTCCTCGCTTTCGCAAACGCCTCGTCACCCCAGGGAAACCAATCTACAGGATTGGAGGCATGTTGCCTTAAATAAGGGCTGGATTCAAAGACCAGGCGGTTATATCGCTCTCCACCATCCGGCGGCAACTCCGCTAATTCATCGGATGTCGGGAGGTTACGCAAAACGATAGCCGATGCCGCGAACGGTCAGGATGCGCTCCGGATTCGTGTCGTCCTTCTCGACATGTTTTCTGAGCCAGCGCACGTGCACGTCTACGGTTCGGGGACTCACGTAGGCTTCGGGGCCCCAAACACGATCCAGCAGGGTCTCGCGAGTGAAAACTTTGCCCGGATTCGACACCAAGAAATAGAGCAGCGCAAATTCCTTGGGAGCAAGCGTCAGAGGCTTCTCGTCCAAAAAAGCTTCGTGTCTGTCCGAGTCCACCCGTAGATTTCCGGAAGTAATTACCGACGCTTTTTCGGGCGGCTCCGTGCGTCGCAATACCGCGCGCACCCTCGCCGATAATTCCGCCAGATTAAACGGTTTGGTTAAATAGTCGTCCGCTCCGACTTCAAAACCCTTCAGCCGATCGCCGTCCATGGAACGTGCAGACAAAAAGACAATCGGCACCTTACTTTCCTGGCGAATGATCCGCGCGAGCTCATAGCCGTTCCTGCCGGGAAGCATGATATCCAGCACGATCAAATCGGGACGGTGCTCACGAAACCGGCGCCAGCCATCCTCGGCGGTCGCGGCTTGCAGCACCATGTAGCCGTCCCTTGTCAACCGTTTCGAAACGGCCTCTAACAGCGTCGGCTCGTCGTCTACGACCAGTACTTTCATTGTCCGGCGATGATTTCGACGTTGGCGCGAGGAACTGTTACATCTCGGCCATCTTGAAGTTTTGCTTTCAGGACCCTGACTTCGGTGCCGGATTCTACGGTTTGCAGTTCGGCAGGCAAATCCGTAACGGAACCGATGCAGCCGAAATATGGCTCGCGAATCACGCGGATCGAGGTGCCGTGTTCCAGCAGCCCGCCACCGGTTTCTTTCGGCGCATCCCCAACGGCGTTGTCGTTGGGAACGATAACTTCCGGACGAATCACGCCGGCGCGGATCTGCGTTGCGCCATTTACGCTCGCCTGCTTGCCTTCCAACGATTTGAAAAGCTCGAATGTCCTTTGTGCCATCGTCAATGTTCCGAATCCCTCCGTGGCGATGATCGTGAGTGGAATATTTTCTTGACCTGTAATAGCTACGCCTATGTCGTAGCCCAGGTACTTCGTCAAGTCGACGTCCCGAACGGCGCCGGTAACGATTCCGACGACGCCCAATTCGGCGGCTTTCTTGATCGCGTCGAGCGTAACACCTGAACCGCCTACGAGTACCTTCCCCACGTCGTCGTCCTTGATGTGCTTTGTATCGAGGGTTTCTTCGGGCGAATCGGTGGCTATGCGAATTTCCCCCAGGTGTTCGCCGCCTACACCGAAAATGCCCTGTATGATCGCGCCCCGCGTCTCGATGATCGCTCCTTCCTCGGGCACGATATCGATTACCTTTCCGCGCATATATGCGCTAATTTCCACAGGCGTCGGAGCCTCCCGGATAAGTAGCGTTCCGGTTGCTTCGGAAAGCGATTCGATCGTACCGTCGTAGTCACTGAGCACGGAGGTTTTCATCAAGCCGAAGATGCCTTTGCTCTCAGCCACCTTGTCACCCTTGGCTACCGCATCTCCAACCTTCACTTGCAGAAGCGAAGGAACATCCTTAGCCTCGACTCCCATCTTCTCAGCAGCCTTGATCGCCTGCAGTGCGCCCGGAAGCTCGGTTCGGGCAACTATGGTGTCGGGGTCGACCTTGTCTCCGGTGGCAACAAGAACTTGGCCTTTGAGAGGCAGTCGGCGGACTTTGTGAACGATGTGGTCAGCGCTGACGGTTAGACCAGGCGTGTAAGCAGATCCCATGAATGTTAAGAAGTTTAGCACTCACG
>JAICGT010000285.1 GCA_025922995.1 Fimbriimonadales bacterium | reverse complement strand
GTGAAATACAGCCTTAGCGCCGAGGGCGCCGAGTTGGTGCGCGATGTCGGTTACGTTGCCTTGCCTGAGGACATGCTGGCCATGTCGTGGCAGCGCTACGAGACCAAGAAGCTCGGCACCATGTACGCGGGCGGGGCGAAGGGCGGCCTGAAAGACTTGATGTCGAAATAAGGCAGAATCGGAAAGAACGGTGGCAGAGAGCTTCCAGCTTTCCAAAAGCAGGAAAGTCCGCGAACGTTTTGTTCGCGGACTTACTTTCCTGTGCGCGCTGGTAAGTGTTTTTACGACAATCGGGATCGTTTACGTATTGGTTTCGGAATCGATCCCGTTTTTCCAGCAGGTTTCGATCTGGGAGTACTTGACGGGCACGCATTGGAGCCCGCGCGAGAGCACCAACCCATCGTTCGGGATTCTTCCGTTGCTTGCAGGAACCATGCTCATCGCGGTTTTCGCCGGACTGTTTGCTATCCCGCTCGGCCTCATGATCGGCATCTATCTGAGCGAATACGCTTCATCGAAAGTCAGAGCATGGATCAAGCCCGTCCTAGAGCTCCTCGCCGGCGTGCCGACCGTCGTGTACGGGTACTTTGCGCTGGTTCTCGTCACTCCAGCTCTGTCTAAGGTGTTTCCCGAATTGCCCGTCTTCAACGCATTGAGCGCGTCGATTGTCGTCGGGATCATGATTCTGCCGATCGTCGCGTCGCTTTCCGAAGAAGCGCTCACCGCCGTTCCTCGGGCGTTGCGCGAAGGTGGGCTGGCTCTGGGGGCAACGAAGGGTGAAGTTATTCGGAAAATCGTGATTCCGGGTGCGCTTTCGGGTGTGATGTCGGCCTTCTTGCTTGCGCTATCGAGAGCCGTCGGTGAGACGATGGCGGTGACGCTGGCTGCAGGCGCGACACCGAACCTTACGGCGAATCCTCTGGAGACCGTGCAGACGATGAGCGCTTATATCGTCAACGTGAGTTTGGGTGAGGCGCCGCACGGCAGCATCACCTACCAGACGATTTTTGCGGTTGGGTTAACACTGTTCGTGATTACATTAATCATGAATTTGATTGCCGCCAGATTGGTGATGAAGTATAGGAAGCAATATGGCTAATCCGGCAATCGTCGATAACCTAAAGGACAAACATCACAGGCGAAGGAAGCTGGTGGAGAGCCTGTTCGTTTTCGTGTGCATTTTTGCCACGTTTCTCGGTTTCCTGTCGTTGGTTTTGCTTATTGTCGGAGTTGCAAAAGATGGGGTGAGCGTCCTAAGTTGGGACTTTATATCGAGTTTTCCCTCGCGAAAGGCGGAGAACGCCGGCGTTTATTCGGCGCTTTTCGGCACGTTTTGGTTAATGGGACTGACGGCTTTGTTTTCGGTTCCTTTGGGAGTCGGAGCTGCAATCTACCTCGAAGAATTCGCTTCCAAGAACTGGTTGACAAAGCTGATTCAAATTAACATTGCGAATTTGGCCGGTGTTCCCAGCATCGTGTACGGCCTTCTCGGCTTGGCTATTTTTGTGCGAGCGTTGAGCGACTTTACCGACGGCACTGCGTTCGGCTACGAGGGGACGGCGAGATCGGTGCTTTCCGGCGCGCTTACGATGAGCCTGCTGATCCTGCCGATGATCATCACGTCGACCCAGGAGGCGCTCAAAGCAGTGCCGAACTCGTACCGCGAAGGCTCCTACGCGCTTGGCTCCACGAGGTGGGAAACCGTTCGCAACCACGTGTTGCCGCCGGCAATGCCGGGAGTACTGACCAGCATCATCTTAGGGCTTTCGCGGGCTATCGGCGAATCGGCTCCGCTCATGACAATCGGAGCGCTAACGTATGTTGCTTTCATTCCAGAATCGCCTTTCGATGGCTTTACCGTCCTGCCCATTCAGATATTCCAGTGGGCCGCGAGACCGCAGGAAGCGTTTCACCACAATGCCGCCGGCGGTATTCTCGTGCTCATGGCGGTGCTTATCATTTTTAATGCCGCAGCGATCTACCTGCGTCAGGTCGCTCGAAGGCGTCTGATGTAGTGCAACAGGAGTTGGAATGGGCGATCGAGCAGGCGCAGGAAGCCGGTGAGATCGCCATGAAGTACTTCCGATCGGGGGTTGAAGTCATTCGAAAGAGCGACGACTCTCCCGTCACCATCGCCGATCGCGAAATCGAAGCCTTCCTGCGAGAGCGAATACTGGAGAAGTTCCCCGGCGACGGTATCCTCGGTGAAGAGTTCGACGAAACGCCGGGCGCCGGCCGACGCTGGGTGATCGACCCGATCGACGGGACGAAGTCGTTCATCTACGGCATGCCCGCCTTTTCCATCCTGATCGGCTTGGAATTCGACGGGCGCCCCGCGGCAGGGGTCGCCCACCTTCCGGCACTGGACGAGACCTATTGGGGCAGCGTCCACGGAGCTTTCCTCAACGGCGACCGAATCTCCGTCTCGGACCGCCCACTGTCTCGTGCGCTGCTGCTCATGGGAAGCTTGAAGGCAATGGACGCTTGCGGCCGACTCGACGCCTTCACCGAACTTGCCCGCGGTGCGTACGCGACGCGAAACTGGGGCGACGCGTACGGCCACTGCCTGGTCGCGAGAGGCGACGCCGAGGCGATGATCGACCCCGCCGTCTCTACCTGGGATACCTGCGCCGTCTCGGTGATCGTAGAGGCGG
>JAICGT010000284.1 GCA_025922995.1 Fimbriimonadales bacterium | reverse complement strand
CGGCGTTCGTCCTCATCGCGCTGTTTATCTATGTCGGTGAAAACCTCGGCACCCTCCTCGGCGCGTGGCAGTACCCCAATCAAGAGGCAGCCTGGTCGATCGTTCATCAGTCTAAGATCTCTTCCTGGTTCCTCCTGATCATCGTCAGCTACATCATCGTGGCTGCGCTCAAGTCGCGGGCCGCCGACGTCCGTTAGATGTATGGGACGGGGCAGTGCGACCTACGACTGCCGTGTGCGTTTGAGCTTTTTGCGTTCGGTGACCCGGAGGGCGCCGATGCCGGCGAAGTAGAGCACAGCCAAAGGCAGCGACATGGCGATGAAGCTGAAGAGGTCGCCGCCGGGGGTGAGGAATGCCGAGGCGAGCGAGATGCCGGCTACCGCGTAGCGCCAATTCTTAAACAACAGTTCCGACGTGACGAGGTCGATCTGCCCCAAGAACCACAAAAGGATCGGAAGCTGAAAGCCCACGCCGAACGCGAGCAGCATCTTGAGCACGAACATCACGAACAGACCGGGCTCCTGCAGCAAGCCCACGCCTTCGAACGATTCCAGGAAACTGAAGAACCAGCGGAGCGCAGGGCGGATTACGAGCCACCCGAAAAAAGCTCCGACGACAAACAGAGCCGCGCTGATCGGCGTGACGAGCTTGAGCGGCTTTCGCTCCGATGGCTTGAGCGCAGGACGGACAAACCCCCAGATCTGATAGATGATCACGGGCGCAGAGATGATCAAGCCGATCACGAACGATAGCTTGAACTTTAGGAAGAACGGGTCGCTGAAATTACGAAACGCTTCGGAGACCTGAGCGCCGGCCGGCAGAAGAGAGGGGTCTCGGATGATCTTGTTGACTTCGTCGTACAGCCACGGTTCGATGAACCAGCCGATGCCCCAAGCAACACTAAGGACGAGCAGCACTCGCATGATGCGCGAGCGCAGCTCGTCCAAATGTTCGACTAGAGTCTGGCGAAACGACTCGGGGTCTTCCGGGTTGTTTAGCGGTTCGGTGTTGTCGGGCGCATCAGGCATTCCTGAAACGCTTTTCTACTCCAGCACCATTTTGATGTACAGCTTCTGGCGTATAAACACGGAACTCTCGCCACCACCGCCGCCCTGGCCGCCGGGAACGCCAAAACCGCCGCCTTGACCACCTCTGCCGCCCGCAGGCACCTGAACTCTAATGTCTCCGACGGCTTGGCCGCCTCGGCCGCCACCGCGTCCACCTGCGGGTGTCGGACCGCCGCCACCCACGGGCGAGGGGCCGCCTCTGCCGCCACCTGTTCCGACCCCGCCGGGATCACCCATGGCGACTTTCGTATCGGCCTCCATGATCATGTCTTGGCGAACTAGTTTGCCGGTGGAGAGTGAAACCCAAACAAGCTCTTCGATGCGCAAGCGGTCATTGTCCTTGAACTCGCGGCCTGCCAATTCCAATTCCTTGGAGGTGCGGTTGCCCATACCCTGTTCGATTTCGTAGCGCAGCTTAGCGCACGGCTGTCCGCGCTCCCATTCGACGGCTTCGAAAGTTCCTCTTGCCGGAATCCTATTCGCGGCAACGCCCGTTCTGCGGATCGCGCCGATCGATCCAGCCGTGAGGTCGATAGCTGCCTGCCAGGACTCACCGACCACGAGTCGCTCAGTTGGAAGGATGGGGAGCGAAAGCGTTCCAATCAGGTGCGTCTCTATATCGCCGGTTCCGGTACCGCCGATTTCATAGTACGTCGGCACATCGGCATAAACCTCGGCGCCGGTTGTTCTGAGCAACCGATACAGCGGAGCGAAGTCTTTCTGAAAATATTGTGTTGGCTGGTCGTCGGCCGATGTCGTCATCACGACGTAATCCTTGCCTTTGTAAGGAAGGAACTGCGATCTAACGAGGCCCAGGCCGTTGCGCACGTCGTCGACTGCAAACACGAAGCGCCACTTTTCTTCGGCGAACGGGAGCTGTGCGGCTCTGCCGCCGAGCTTGTTCTGGGCTTCGGAAAGCGTCGACAGATCCATTCCGAGGGTCACGTTGTAGGTCCACTGACTGCCCTTATTGAACTTGTACCGGATCGCCAGGCCGTTTTCGGGCACGTTGATTCCTGCGTGGTTGCCCACATGGATGCGTACTTCGGACTGGTCGACGGCTTGCTGTCGTCCGTTTACGTTCGAGAAAAGAGTTACGCCCATTTGGTGCCAGCCATCGGCAATGCCCATCTTCTTGGTATCGAGCCAATAAACGAGATGGGTCTTGGCAGCGTTGGGCTGCGGGACGACGGCTTCGAGAAACTTGCCATCGATCGTGATGCCGATGAACGAGCCCTCTGGCACGCTGTTCCGCGGCATGGTGATCGGTACGGTCTCTCGGACCTTTGCGCCCTCTGCGGGCTTAACGATGGTGAACGGAGCCTGCGCGAACGCGGCTACTGCCGTCATGGAGATGAAGGCTACGAGTGAGCTTTTCATAAATCTTACGTTTTCCTCCGGCCGGAGTTGTCGCAATGCTACCTCAGGACGCTTCGGGCCGTGTAAAGAGTTCGACGTATGGGAGCGGTGTTTTGGTTACCGAATCAGCCGTAAACGACACGCAGCCTACGGCCGGTGAGCCGAAGGCTGCGTGCGGTTAAGGAGGCGGTAGCTACTTCTTTCTCTTGTAAGTGCCTGAGATTCGCTCG
>JAICGT010000283.1 GCA_025922995.1 Fimbriimonadales bacterium | reverse complement strand
GATCGCTGCCCCAGCGGAGCACTGAGTTATGAAGGCGCAGAGCCGGGCGAAGTTACTTCTTCCTAAACTTCAACGACTCGCCGTTCATACAAAACCGCAAGCCAGTCGGCTTCGGCCCGTCAGTAAACAAATGCCCGAGGTGGCCGTCACAGCGCGCGCATAGGACTTCGCTGCGGATCATGCCGAGGCTCCGATCTTCCTGGAGCCAGATCGCATCTTTAGTAATCGGCTGGAAAAACGACGGCCAGCCCGTGCCGGAGTCGAACTTCGTGTCCGTTGAAAACAGCGGCAGGTCGCAGCCGGCGCAGTGGAAAACGCCGACGCCGTGCTGCTCCAGCAAGGGGCTGCAGAATGCGGCTTCGGTGCCTTTCTTGCGAAGGATTCGATACTGTTCCGGGGTGAGGATCTTCTGCCACTCGGCGTCGGTCTTGATGACCTTGTCATCCCGTTTCGGGCTGGAAGTGGGGAAGTCGTGCGACTGCGCGGCGACCTGCGACATGCAACCGCCGATACCGAGGAGGGCCAAGAACGGTAAGAACTTCATCTAAAACCTAGAACGCGTGCCTCCGGGGGATGGTTTCCAGATTGTCAGGCGAGGGCGGACTTGACCATGTCCGGAATCTGCGTCGTCATATCCGCGACCTGCGCTCCGGCGCCGAGCAAAGCTGAAACTTTGCTTTCGGGTCCGCCGATGCCGCCGCTGATGATCGCTCCGGCGTGGCCCATGCGCTTGCCGGGCGGCGCCGTCCGGCCGCTGATGAAGGCGACGACGGGCTTGGTCATTCCCTCGATGACCTTAGCGCCTTCCTCCTCGTCGCTGCCGCCGATTTCGCCGATAAGAACCACAGCGTCCGTCTCAGGGTCGGCTTCGAACATCGGCAAGACGTCGGCAAACGTCGTGCCCAACAGCGGGTCTCCGCCGATGCCGATGCAGGTGCTCTGGCCAAGGCCGGCGTTGGTGAGCTCGTTGACGATCTCGTAGGTCAGCGTTCCGCTTCGGGAAACGAGGCCGATCCTGCCTTCGGCGAAGATCTGGCCGGGCATGATGCCGATCTTGCAGCTGCCTGGGCTGATGATCCCCGCGCAGTTCGGCCCGACGAGACGGCAGCTTGGGTTCTCCTTGAGCTTGTTGACCGCTCGCAGCATGTCGTGTTGAGGAATGCCTTCCGTGATCGCACAAACGAACGGAAGCCCCGCGGCCTCCGCTTCGAGGATCGCATCCGCCGCGAACGGCCCCGGAACAAAGATGACCGATGCGTTTGCCCCGGTCTCGGCTACCGCTTGGGCGACCGAGTCGAACACGGGCACGTCCTCGAAAGTCGTCCCTCCTTTGCCGGGCGTAACGCCTGCGACGACCTGCGTGCCGTACGCAATCATCTGCTTCGTGTGGAAGCCGCCTTCGCGTCCGGTTATGCCCTGGACGATGACTCTCGTATCTCGGTCGACAAGGATTGACATTCTAAAACGTGAGCCCTCCCCGCCGATGGTTCGGTGAGGAGGGCGTTTGGTTGTTTAGGCGTCGCCGCCGGTCTTTGCCAGCTCGGTGCCCATCGAACCGCGCTTGGACCAGAAGACCGCGATCGCGAGTGCGACGATGCTTGCCCCGACGATCAGATAGCGCGCCAGGTCGGACATCGGCGCGATAACCAGCGGCGCCAGGAGTAGGGCGACCAGGTTCATGACCTTGATCAGCGGGTTCAGGGCGGGTCCGGCAGTGTCCTTGAAAGGATCACCCACGGTGTCGCAAACGACACCCGCCTTGTGAGCTTCGGTGCCCTTGCCTCCGTGCATGCCGTCTTCGATCAGTTTCTTAGCGTTGTCCCATGCGCCGCCCGAGTTTGCGAGCGTCACGGCGAGCAACTGGCCGCTGAGGATCGCGCCGGCCAGGAAGCCTCCTAGCGCTTGCGCGCCGACGAGGTTCAACTCCAGGCCACCGATCATCGTGGTTTCGCCGCCGATCGCCAGGCCGAAGCCGACGAGGATCGGGAACGCTATGGCCAAGATGCCCGGGCCGAGCAGGTCTTTCTGAGCGGCCGAGGTTACGATGGCGACGCATTTAGCGTAGTTCGGTTTCGAGGTTCCCGCCATGATCCCTGGGTCTGCAGCAAATTGCCGGCGCACTTCGCCGATGAGTTGGAACGCCGCTCGTCCGACCGCGTTGATCGAGAACGCGCTGAACAGGAACGGCGCCGCGCCGCCGACAAGCAATCCGATGAAGATTTGCGGTGTTTCAAGGCGTAGGCCGGCATTCGTCAGCTGCGCGTCTTCGATGAATGAGTGGAACAAGGCGACTGCCGCAACGACTGCTGTGGCGATTGCGAAACCCTTGGTTAGCGCCTTCGTCGTGTTACCGGCGGCATCGAGCCGTTGAACGGCCCTGCTTCCAGCCATGCTGCCTTCGGTCACGGTTTCCGTTTCCTTGGCGCCGGACATTTCGTATACGCCCTGAGCGTTGTCGCTGATCGGGCCGAAGGTGTCCATCGCGAGGATGTACCCCGTCGTGGTCAGCAAGCCGAGTCCGACGAGGGCGATTCCGTAGAAGCTTAGGATCGTTCCGCCGAAATCACCTGGCGGGAACAGGAAGAGCGGGCCGAGCAATGCAACGACGATTGTCAGCACCGACCATACCGCGCTCTCCATGGCGTATGCAAAACCTTGGATGATCATCG
>JAICGT010000282.1 GCA_025922995.1 Fimbriimonadales bacterium | reverse complement strand
AGAGGTGGATCGATCAAACGGATGGTAACCGGCCGACTCCCCATAGCCTCGAAAATGCCTTCGAAGTCTTTTCGCTGGTATTCCAAGAGTTCGTCCAGGCACTTTTTGCGCGTGGCCTCATCCTTGGTGAGGATCATTCGTTGGACGATCGGTAGCCGCTCCTTCTCGAAGAACATGTGTTCGGTTCGACAAAGGCCGATGCCCTCCGCCCCGAACTCGACTGCCTTGGCTGCGTCGTGGGGATTATCGGCGTTGGCGCGAACACCCAGCCGTCGCACTTCGTCGCACCATCCCATCAACGTTCCGAATTGCCCGCCGATTTCCGCGTCGATAAGTTCCACCTTGCCGGCGTACACGCTGCCGTCTGAGCCATCGATCGATATCCAATCCCCCTCGGCAATGGTCATGCCGTTCACGCTAAATTTTCGAGTCTCGGGGTCTACGCTAATCGACTCGCAGCCTACGACGCAGGGCGTTCCGAATCCCCGTGCGACCACGGCAGCGTGCGAGGTCTTGCCGCCTCGTGCCGTCAAAATTCCTTGACTGGCGATCATTCCGTGCACATCATCTGGATTTGTCTCATCCCGAACCAAGATGACTTTCTCGGATGCGCCTCGCCGAGCAGCGACGTCGGCATCGAAGACCGCCATGCCCACAGCGGCTCCGGGTGATGCCGCAAGGCCGGCGGCTATCTTCGGCTTCTTCACTCGGGACTTGTCCACATGCGGATGCAACAGTTGGTCCAGGTGTTCGGCAGTAACTCGATGGATCGCGTCCGCCTTGTCGATCAGGCCCTCGCTGACCAACTCTGTGGCGATCCTTACGGCTGCCGCCCCCGTGCGCTTGCCCACGCGGCACTGCAACATAAACAACCGGCCCCTCTCGACTGTGAACTCGATGTCCATCATGTCGCGGTAATGTCCTTCTAACCGATCGCAAATCTCGATGAACTGCGAATAAATCTCCGGCATCTGCTTTTGCAATTCCGAAATCGGCACCGGAGTGCGAATCCCTGCGACGACGTCCTCGCCCTGCGCGTTGATCAAGTATTCGCCGTAGAGTGACTTCTCCCCCGTTGCAGGGTCGCGTGTAAAAGCGACACCCGTTCCGGAGTCGTCGCCCATGTTCCCGAAAACCATCGACTGCACATTTACGGCCGTGCCGAGATCGTCCGGAATTCTCTCCTGCTTCCGGTAGGTTCGCGCTCGGTCGTTGTTCCAACTTCGGAACACGGCTTCCACCGCAAGCTCCAATTGGACCCACGGATCGGTAGGGAAGTCCTTCCCGGTTCGGTCCTTGGTGATCCCGAGAAACACCTTCGACATGTGCTTCAAATCATCGGTCGTCATCTCGGTGTCGTTGGCATAGCCCTTCGACTTCCGATACTCCACAAAAACGTGGTCGTAATCGTGCTTCGGGACGCCGAGAACGACGTCCGAGAACATCATGATAAAACGACGGTACGAGTCCCAAACGAACCTTTCGTTGCCGGCAGCTTTGGCAACGGCCAGGAGTGTCGTCTCGTTCAGCCCGAGGTTCAGGATCGTGTCCATCATCCCTGGCATGCTGAAGCGCGATCCGGACCGCACGGACACCAGCAGCGGGTCCACGGCGTCGCCCAGTTTCTTGCCCAGGTCGCTCTCGACCGCCGTCATGGCTGCGCGAACCTCGTCCATAAGTCCCTCGGGCAGCTTCTCGCCCTCGCGGTAGTACTCCCGGCAAACGTCGGTGGTAATCGTAAACCCGGGAGGCACGGGCAGACCGATGTTGGTCATTTCGGAGAGGTTTGCGCCCTTGCCTCCGAGGAGGTCTTTCATATCGGCGGCGCCTTCGCGGAACAGGTAAACGCGTTTGTTGTCGGACATGGCTTCTTGGGAAGTTGCAGCCCGGCGACTTTGACGGAATGCTGGGAATTAGGTCCCGATCTTACCGCAACGAGGGAGAATTCGGCGTATGGTAGATGTATGACGACACTGTTTACGGTTATCGGAGTCTTAGGCTTAGTCTTCGTGGTGTTCGTGGCGCTTTTCGTCGTGTCGCTACTGGTACAACTCGCGCTCGCGCCGTTCGCGCCACGAATCGCCAAACGCTACGACAACCTAAAAGCCAAGCTCCCCGCCGGCCCACCCAGGCCGGGGCATGCCTCGGTGATACATCTCGAGCGCAAGGGATAAGCGCTCAAGGGCTTCTTTGGTTTAGCGCACCTTTGCGGCGCTGGGCTTCTTCAAGCCGACCCACTCGACCACGTCCCACAAATCCGTAATCGTCGCATCAGGCTGCGGCTCCGTGCCCGGATTGATCTCGCCGTCCTTGTTCACCCAGATCGCGTGCCAGCCGGCGTTCTTCGCGCCCTGCACGTCGTGCTCGAAGGCGTTGCCCACGAACAGCATCTCATCGGGCTGGAAGCCCCACTTGTTTCGCGCGTCGTCGAAAATCGCCAAATGAGGCTTGCCGATCTTGAACTCGCCCTCGATCAAGATATGGTCGAAGTACTTCTCGATCCCAAGCGTCTCGATCTCCTGTCGCTGGATGTCTGCCGGGCCGTTGGTAATCAATCCCAACTTAAACTTGCCCCTCAAAAAAGAAAGAACCTCGGGCGCCTCGTCGAAGAGGCAGAGGTTCTTGTCTCGGAAGAACGCGTACCGTTCGCTAAGCTGCGCCGCATGTTCGTCGT
>JAICGT010000281.1 GCA_025922995.1 Fimbriimonadales bacterium | reverse complement strand
TACAACATCTGTGTGACCAAGACCGTCGCGCAGCCGGTGGACAAGGTTTACTCGGCGTGGACGAAGGGCCTGAACGCATGGTTCGAGGACGGGGGTTCGTTCGAAGAAAATGGGCCCATCGGCGACAGCTTGGGCAACGGCGGCGAGTTGCTCCGTGTTCGACCGGACAAAGACTTGCGCTTTGCCTGGAAGACTGCAGGCGGCGACGATGACTCGCAGGTTGACGTGATGTTCGCCGACAATGGCGGCAAGACCGGCATTACCCTGAACCACGCCCGAATTCAAACGCGCGCAGAGGCAGACGGGTTACGGAGGGCATGGGGCGAGGCGTTCGACCGCCTGAAGAAACAACTTGAATCCTAACGCCTTCGGGTCAACAACACACCGGTAATGACAAGGGCGGCTCCGATGAGCTGCACCGGCGTCGGGGATTCCTTCAAGAAAGCCCACGCCATCACGAGGGCGGCGAGTGGAATTAGACAGCTATAGATCGACGAGCGGCTTGCGCCGACTCTTCGGACGCCCGTGTTCCAGAAATAATACGCCACTACTACGGAAATCAGCGAAGCGTAAACAACGCCCCAGTAGGCAAACTGCGGCACTGCTTGCCAATCGATGGCGAGGCTTTCCGGGATTCCCAGAGCGATGAGTACCGGTGTGCCCATAACCGTCGTGACAGTGGTGACTCGAAGAGGCGAAACGGCGGGATCTACTTTGCGCAAGCCGAGTGTATACAGCGCCCAGCAGAATACTGCAGCTACCATGAGAAGGTCACCGAGCGTCGTACTTCCGCCAAGCTCCACGCCATTCGACGCGACAACCAGAAAAACTCCGGCGAGCCCCGTTGCTATGCCGATCATCATCAACCGTGTCAGCTTCTCGATCCTCGAAATCCAAGCGAGCAACGCGACAACGCCGGGGAGTGAGCCGATGATCACCGCGCTGTTCGTTGCCGAAGTGTTATCCAACCCGAGGATGAAGGCAGGTTGATACAGCGAATTGCCGACGATCCCGAGAACAGATAGGCGGATGAAAGTTGATCGCGCGATCTTAATTCCAGGCTCGAGAACGCGAAGGAGAGCAATCAGCGCAACCGCGGCGATCCCGAACCTCAGGGCCGTGAAGGCGAGTGGAGGAACGTACTCCAGCGTTGCCTTGGTAATGCTGAAGTTGGCACCCCAAATAAACACCACGGCAAGCAGGCCGATTTCAGCGGCCGTCGCGCGGCGTGGCGCCGCCGTATCGGTGGGATGCATCGCCGAGAAGTCTACCGGTAGACTCGCGCCAGTGGAACCGTTTTTGGGGCAAGAACCGATTGGTTGGCAATCGGTCGTCGACATGGCGCTGAGCGAAGACGTGGGCAATGGCGACGTCAGCCGGTTTGCAGTGCCTCAAGACATGGTCGCGGACTACGAGATCGAAGTTCAGGCCGAGGGTGTGATCTGCGGATTGGGTATCGCCTTGGACTTGCTTTCTCCTCTGGAAAACGCTGAAGAGAATGAGTACGCAGAGTACAAATGTCTCGACGGTGATCGGGTCGTGCAAGGAACGACCGTCTTCTCCGGGAGGATGAACGCACGTGAGTTGCTGCAAAACGAACGAACCGCGCTGAATTTTCTGATGCATCTGTCCGGAGTAGCTACATTTACGCGAAAATTCGTCGACGCGGTGCGAGGCACGAAAGCAAAGATTCTGGATACGCGCAAGACGATTCCGGGATTGCGATCTGCGCAAAAATATGCGGTTCGGTGTGGCGGCGGATTTAATCACCGCATCGGTTTATTCGACGGCATTCTAATAAAAGACAATCATATTCGGGTCGCCGGAGGGGTTTCGGAAGCGATACGAGCCGTTAAGGAAAATGGGCCGCATACATTGAAAATAGAGGTCGAATGTGTGACGGTCGCCCAAGTTGATCGCGCGTTGAGCGCCGGAGCAGACATCATTATGCTGGACAATATGCCGATTGCGGAAATGCGGGACGCGGTCGGTATCTGTGACGGCCAAGCTACGCTGGAGGCGAGCGGCGGGATTTCTTTGCAAACCGTACGCTCGGTTGCAGAAACCGGCGTCGACTACATTTCGGTGGGCGCAATAACGCATTCCGCGCCCGCGCTGCCGATGCACTTGGAGTTCCGATGAGGCACATCGATGTTCTCGATTCGGTCGACTCGACTCAGGACGAAGTTGTGCGAAGGCTGAAGCGCGGCACACCTGTCGGCGCCGTGATCGCTACGAAGCAAGTCGCCGGCCGGGGACGCCACGGGAGAGCATGGACCACGTTTCCAGGCGAGAGCTTGGCGATGTCGTTTGCGTGGCTCGAAGCGGTCGACGCTGAATGGCCCGCGGGCCTCGCGCTGACGGCGGGCCTAGTCGCCGCCGAGACCTTCGACACGCAGATTGCATGGCCGAACGATCTGATGCTCGGCGGCAAGAAAATCGGCGGCCTGCTAAGCGAAATCGTGCCGTGTACACTGGGCAAGATACCGGTCGTGGGCCTGGGCGTAAACCTCTCGTTGACCAAAGCGCCCGATGGCATGCCGTGGGCATCATCGCTCTTGATGGCGGGTCGACCGACCCCAGCTCCCC
Organism: Fimbriimonadales bacterium; assembly: GCA_025922995.1. Lineage (GTDB taxonomy): Bacteria > Armatimonadota > Fimbriimonadia > Fimbriimonadales > ATM1 > JACDEQ01. Next base: position 86 of record JAICGT010000281.1, on the reverse strand, counting down.
TAGACGCCGCAGTCGCGTTTCTCGAGCGCATCGAAATGCAGGCGATTCCGAAGTCTTTCCGAGAAATCTCAGCGCGATGGTCGGCT
>JAICGT010000280.1 GCA_025922995.1 Fimbriimonadales bacterium | reverse complement strand
CAATTCCGACTCCGCAAATCGCTCATCGACAGATGTTGTTCTGGACGGTGCAGAATAACGTCGGCGCCGCAAAAGGGAAATTTAAAAGCAGTCCGTTTCGACGATTGCGCGCAGCTGCCGCGCGGCTACCGATGGGGGCGAAGGATCGTCAGCGCTTGGCTGTGGCTTGTTGCCTGAGGTTGTCGAGGAGGACCAGGGCCTCGACGGGAGTGAGCGTGGAAGTGTCGATGCCTTCGAGGGCTTTGCGAACGGGGTCGGGGGCGGATTCGAACATTGTTAGCTGGAGGGCAGTCGGCTTAATACGACCGATCGGAGACTCTTTGCCTTCGAGGTCGGCGAGCACCTCTCCGGCGCGGTCGAGCACGGTGCGCGGAACGCCTGCCATCCGAGCTACCTGGATACCGTAGCTCCGATCTGTGCCGCCTTCCAAAACCTTGTGCAGCCAAATGACGCGGTCGCCCTCCTCACGGACGGAGACTCGGAAATTGGCGACGTTGGGGAACGCATCGGCGAGGCCGTTGAGCTGGTGGTAGTGGGTGGCAAACAGCGTCATCGCGCCGACTTGGGCGAGGTGCTCGGCGATTGCCCAGGCGATGGCGAGGCCGTCGTACGTGCTGGTCCCTCGACCGATCTCATCGAGGATGACCAGGCTGTTCGCGGTCGCGTGGTGCAGGATGTGCGCCGCCTCGGTCATCTCGACCATGAACGTGCTCTGGCCGGACGCTAGCTCGTCACGCGCGCCGATGCGGGCGAAGACGCGGTCGACAATCGGGAGTTGCGCGGATTCGGCGGGGACGAAGCTTCCGATCTGGGTCATCAGCATGATCAGCGCGGTCTGTCGCAGATAGGTGGACTTGCCGCTCATGTTGGGCCCGGTCAGGATGATGGTCGAGCGTTGGCCGGGAGCGAGCGAAAGGTCGTTCGGCGTGAACGCCGAAAATCCGGCGTGCATTTCGACGACGGGATGCCTGCCGCCGACGATGACCGCCCTGCCGGCATCTTCGTGAAGCTCCGGCCGGGTGAAGGTGCGGACGACCGCGGCTTCGGCGAGAGATTGCAGCGCGTCGATGCCGGCGATTGCTTGGCCGGTTGTCATCAGGCGCGAAGAGTGCTGGGTTACCATCAGTCGGAGCCGCGTGAAAATTCGATATTCGAGGTCGGTTGCCTTCTCGTCGGAGCCGAGGACTTTGGACTCGTAGTCCTTGAGTTCTGCAGTGATGTAGCGCTCCGCGTTTGCGGTGGTTTGTTTGCGGATGTAGGTTTCCGGCACCGCGGATACTTGGGATTTTGGAATCTCGAGGTAATAGCCGAATACCGAGTTGTAGCCGACTTTCAGCTTGTCGATGCCCGTTTCTTCTCTTGCCTTGGCTTCGATTCCGGCTATGAAAGCCTTAGCCTCGCTCGACAGTTTTCGCAGCTCGTCGAGTTCGGGGTCGTAGCCTTTGCGGATCATCCCGCCATCGCGGACGTTTTGCGGCTGATCGTCGTTGAGGGCAAGCAGGAGTTCGGCTTTTAGATCGTCGCACGGATCCAGCGCCTTGCGCATTTCGACCGCTGCCCCCTGCTCGCACTTTGCAACGGCTTCGGCGAGGGATGGGACTTTTGCCAGCGAGTCGCGAAGGGCGAGGAGGTCTCGCGGGCTTGCGAGCCCCGATGAGCAACGGCTGGCGATGCGCTCGATGTCGGCGAGTTTGGTGAGGACTTGCCGCACTTCGTCTCGGGCAAGCATGTTGGCTTTGAGCCCGGTCACCGCATCGAGGCGAGCGTCGATTTCTTCGCGATCTTTCAGTGGGTTTTCTACCCATCGGCGGAGTTTGCGCGCGCCGGTTGAAGTTTTGGTGAAGTCGAGCGTGTCGAGCAGGCTCATCGACTTTTTGCCGTCAACCATGTTTTGGGTGAGCTCGAGGGCTCGCATCGTGGGCGGGTCGAGGCGCATGGCGCCGTCTGTGGAATAGCTGACGATGCTGTCGATGTGGGGCGATTCGATTTCGTTGGCGTCGAGGTATGAGAGGATCGTGCCGGCTGCGGCGGTGCCTTCAGCCATTTCTTCGACGCCGAATGGTGCGAGAGATGCGGTTCCGAATTGCTTAAGCAGCCTGCTTCGCCCGTCGCCCGGTTTTAGGAACTTGACCTTGGTGACCATTGTCCTGGTGAGCTTGCTGAGGAGCAGGTTCAACTCGTCGGCTTCCTCGGGCAGGAGGCATTCGGCGGGGTCGAATCGGGCGATTTCTTGGAGGGTGCGCTCGCGGACGTCTTCGCCTGCCACTTCGGTGACTAGGAACTCGCCTGTGGATAGGTCTAGGAACGAGATGCCTGCCGAATCTTCATCGATCGAGGCGGAGGCAAGGAAGTTGTTGGAGCCCGCGTCAAGCATGCCGTCTTCGAGGATGGTGCCCGGGGTGAGAACGCGGGTGACTGCCCGCTTGACGAGGCCCTTTGCGGTTTTAGGGTCTTCGACCTGGTCGCAGAGGGCGACTTTGTGGCCGAGGGAGACGAGCTTGGCGAGGTACTTCTCGACGGCGTGAAAGGGCACTCCTGCCATCGAGACACGTCCGTTCGGGCCGTCCTCTCTGCTTGTGAGCGTGATCTGTAGGTCGCGCGCCGCGGTTTCCGCGTCTTCGCCGTAAAACTCGTAGAAATCGCCGACGCGCATTGCGAGCAAGGTACCGGGGTAGCGGTCCT
>JAICGT010000279.1 GCA_025922995.1 Fimbriimonadales bacterium | reverse complement strand
TCGTAGCCCACGTAGCCCGGGGGCGCGCCGATGAGGCGAGCGACGGTGTGCTTCTCTTGATACTCGCTCATGTCGATGCGCACCATAGCGCGCTCGTCGTCGAATAGAAATTCCGCGAGTGCACGTGCGAGCTCCGTTTTGCCGACGCCCGTCGGTCCCAAGAAAAGGAACGAACCCACCGGGCGGTTGGGGTCGGCGATGCCGCTGCGTGAACGCCTGATGGCATCCGCAACCACCTGAATGGCGTGATCCTGCCCCACGACGCGCTGCTCGATGCGCTGCTCGATGCGCATCAGCTTGCCCATCTCGCCTTCTAACAGGCGCGTGACCGGCACGCCGGTCCACTTCGCAATGACTTCGGCGACATCATCGGCGTCGACCTCCTCTTTCAACATTTTGCTGGACTGCTGCAAATCTGCGAGCTCGTTTTCGAGGGTCTGCATCTGCGCCGCCATTTGAGGGATTTCTCCGTGCTGGATTTGAGCCGCACGCTCCCAGTTCTGTTCGCGCTCCGCTTGCTGCAACTCCACGCGGGCGTTCTCGATTGTCGATTTTATTTGCCTGATTTCGGTGATTTTTTCTTTTTCGTTTTGCCAATGTGCGGCGAGTTTCGAACGTTCTTCCGTAATGTTGGCGAGATCCTGCTCGAGTTTCTCCAAGCGCTCTTTGCTGACCGCGTCCTCCTCTTTTCTTAGCGCGGACCTTTCGATTTCCAATTGCGCCATGCGGCGATCGAGAGCGTCGATCTCGACTGGGACGCTGTCGATTTCCATGCGCAGTCGGCTTGCCGCTTCATCCATGAGGTCGATCGCCTTGTCGGGCAGAAATCGGTCGGTTATATAGCGGTCGCTGAGGGTTACCGCGGCAACGATTGCTCCGTCTGTTATTCGGACACCGTGGTGCACTTCGTATCTTTCTTTTAATCCACGAAGAATTGCGATGGCGTCTTCGACACTCGGCTGATCCACGGTAACCGGTTGAAAGCGCCTTTCTAACGCGGCGTCTTTCTCAATGTATTTTCGATATTCGTCGAGCGTGGTCGCGCCCACGCATCGAAGTTCTCCGCGCGCGAGCATCGGCTTCAGCATATTTGCCGCGTCCATGCTGCCTTCGGCCCTCCCGGCTCCGACCAAAGTGTGCATTTCATCTATAAATAGAATGATCTCGCCGTCGCTGTTTTTTATTTCCTCCAATACAGCCTTGAGCCTCTCCTCGAATTCGCCTCGAAATTTTGCGCCTGCGATCAGTGCGCCGATGTCGAGCGAGACAACCGTTTTGCCTTTCAATCCTTCGGGGACGTCTCCAGCTACTACGCGTTGTGCAAGGCCCTCTGCGATTGCGGTTTTTCCTACGCCCGGCTCTCCGATTAGTACCGGATTGTTTTTGGTGCGTCTTGATAACACCTGGACAACGCGCCGGATTTCCTCGTCGCGGCCGATAACGGGATCGAGTTTTCCCGACCGCGCTTCGGCGGTAAGGTCGCGGCCGTATTTTTCGAGCGCCTGGTATTTTTCTTCGGGAGATTGGTCGGTTACTCGTCGGCCCCCGCGGATTTCGGCAATCGCTCGTTCCAGCGAGGCTTTATCTGCTCCGGCGGCTCGCAATGCCCGCCCGGCGAAGCCTTTTGTATCGGCTGCCAAGCCAATCAAGAGGTGCTCGGTGCTGACGTAATCGTCATCCATCTGCTCGGCTGCACGGAAAGCCTCGTCCATCGCCTCTTTGAGTCGGTTTCCGATCGCGCTTCCGTATCCGCTCGCTCCCTCGACCTTCGGTTGTCGCTCGAGTTCTGCGGCGACATCTGCGGCGAGCGACGAAGTAAATGCGCCGACCTTGTCCAGCACGGGCTTCGTAATGCCGTCCTCTTGGCCAATCAGAGCCATCAGAAGGTGTTCGGGCTCGATGGAAGTTTGCTTGTAATCCTCGGCGATGCCCTGCGCGGCTTGCACCGCGTCTTGGGCCTTGAGCGTCAGTTTATCGAGTCTCATTCTTTACCAGAATAATACGCCGCGGTCGCGGCTTAGAACTATCCGCCGCCGCCACCCGGATATGGAGGTTTCGTCGGCCGCTTCGGCGGGTTCCTTCTCAACTCGTCCATGATCACCTCGATGGCCTTGTCGAGTTGCGGGTCCTTGCCGAGGCGGGTTTGGTCGGGCGTGTTGTCGATGACGATATCCGGCGTCACACCCTCGTTTTCAACGACCCATTTCGGCCTGCCGTTCACGACATCCCAGGAAGCGAAGCCCGGCACGGTGACCGCGCCGCCGGCCATGAGATCCTTGCCGCCCTGGATCCCGATTAGACCGCCCCATGTTCGGGTGCCGATAAGCTTGCCCAGGCCGCGCTCCCTGAAGAAGTACGGGAATGCATCTCCACCGGAGCCTGCGTAGTAATTGATCAGCATTACTTTTGGCCCTAGGATCGCGGCTCCCGGTGATCGGAAATCGCCCATGTTTCGCGGAGTCCAATACATCAGGGGCGAACGCCCGAGCGTCTCGACGAAAAAGTCCGGAATGAATCCGCCGCCGTTGAATCGTTCGTCGATGATGATGGCGTCTTTTTCGACCTGCGGATAAAACATTTTGGAGAACTCGGAAACGCCTTCCATGCCGGTGTTCGGCACATAGACATATGCGACTCTGCCGCCGGTTTTTTCCTGCACGTACTCATAACGGCCGTTGACCCAATCGGCGTACC
>JAICGT010000278.1 GCA_025922995.1 Fimbriimonadales bacterium | reverse complement strand
CACGATGGAAGTGCCGCTGTCCAGAGCCGCTCGCTTTTCATAGCCTGTGCCGACAACGGGCCTGTCAGACCTGAGAAGGGGTACCGCTTGTCGCTGCATGTTCGCACCCATGAGAGCGCGGTTAGCATCGTCGTTCTCCAGGAACGGGATGCACGAAGTTGCGACCGAGATAATCTGAACCGGCGACACGTCCATGTAGTCGATCTGCGACCTGGATACCGTCGGATACGATCCTCTGTATCGGACTTGAACGCGCTCATTCAGAAACTCTCCGTTCTCGTCGTACTTCGAATCGGCAGGAGCTACGCGCTTGTCGTCATCCTCTCCGGCGGCAAGGTAAACGACTTCGTCCGTAACTCTTCCTTCCTTGATCACCTGGAATGGCGTTTGGATTAATCCGAATTCATCGACGCGCGCAAAAACGGTGAGCTGCGAAATCAAGCCGATGTTCGGGCCCTCCGGAGTTTCGATTGGGCAAATGCGGCCGTAGTGACTACGGTGCACGTCACGCACTTCCAGCTTAGCGCTGTTTCGCTGAAGTCCTCCAGGCCCGAGGCTCGACAGCCGTCTCTTGTTTGTAAGGGCGCTCAGGGGATTCGTCTGATCCATGAACGTGCTCAGCTGGTTGCTGCTAAAAAAGCTTTTGATGCTGGCGCTAACCGGCTTCACGCTCAAGATAATCCCGGGCATGAGATTGTCTTGCTCAGCGCTCGTCATGCGCTCACGGGCGACTTTCTCCATCCTAACAAAACCGGTGCGCATTTGGCTGAGAAGCACTTCTCCCACAGAACGCACACGCTTGTTCTGCAGATGATCGATGTCATCTCCCTCGGCTTCGCCATCGCGAAGTTTCGTCATATGAAGCAGGCATTGAACAAGGTCTTCGACCGTAAGGTGTCGGGCAGACTTCGGAAGGTCGAGCCCTAGGCGCCGATTGATTTGCCGACGGCCGACATTTGCCAAGTCGTATCGCCGCTTGTCAAAGAACTGGCCGCGCAAGTGATTCTTCGCCGTTTCCTCATTCGGCGTCTCGCCGGGTCGTGCGCCTTTATGGTATTCGAGCAAGGCGTCCTTCGTGGTCTTCGTTGAGTCGTGCTCGATCGTAGCGTCGATAAACGGGTTGACCTCGAGGACATCGATGGTTTTCAACTCCATCGACGCCACTTTGTGCGAGGTCTCGCGATCGATTCGCTTGAGCTTCGCGACAATGAGTTCGTCGCCCTGCTTGATATCTTCGAGTGGCCGCTTGCCGTAGAGATCGACGGCTACCGGCTTCTTTAGGGTGAGCTTCTTGCCGAACGTGTAGAGGAGGTCGTCATTTGTGCCGACCGGCGAATAAATCAGCGCCTCGGCATCCCGCATCTCCTTGGGCAGAGATGCGATGAAGTCTTCCGTAATCAGGGTATCGGTCTCGCCAAGAACTTCGCCGGTGTCCGAATCGGCGAGCGGCTCGGCAAGGCGCCGGTGAATCGACTCGGACAGACTCCGATGAATCGGCAGGCGCGCCTCGTCGAACGCATTCAAAGCCTTGATCAACTGCGTTACGGGAATCTTCTTGGACTGGCTGATCGCAGCCCGTACCACGAAGTTCGGCTCGCTTTCGAGTTCGAGCCAGGGTCCTTCGTTCGGGATGACGCGCGCTTTCGTGAGGATTTGCATCGTCAGGTCCACATCGTCGTCGAAGTAGATGCCAGGGCTACGGCTCAGCTGCGATACGATGACGCGCTCGCGGCCGTTGATGATGAACGTGCCGGCGTCGGTCATGATCGGAAGGTCGCCGAGATACACCTCTGACTCGATAACTTCCATGTCCTTGGGCCCGAGGCTCACCTTAACCTTAAGGGGCGCCTCGAAGGTAACGTCTCGATCACGGCATTCGGCCACGGTGTACTTTGGCTCACCGAGCGAGAACTCGCCGAAGGCGATGTAGTTGCTTTGCGTGAAATCCCAGATTGGGGAGAAACTGTTTAGGAGCTCCGGCAGTCCTTCTCTAAGGAACCACTTGTAAGAATTGAGTTGGAGCTCGATGAGATTCGGGACCTCGAGGACGTGCTCGATGCGTTTCGAGGGGTGTTTGATTTCCTTCATCTGTGCCTCCGCGGGCGGTACCAGCGGCAAAAGATTATCCTACCTTCGCGCGGAGCGCGAAAGCAAGAGTTTTCGAGAGAATTGTGAGGAGAGGGGAGGACCGCCGGCAACGGTTCACAATTGTACCCCAAGCGCGTCCGTCGTGTCTGGACTCTTCTCCAGGCGACCCCAGAAATTGATACAATCTTGCCGAGAAGACGATCCATGGATGGACGAAAGGTGTTGACAATCATTGCCGCGACCGCGGCGGTAACAGCCGCTGGGGCAGAAAGTATCCCCGTCGTCCGGGTCGGTCTTGCCAGCCTGGGAGTCCTCACACGAGTTTCAGCCACATCGGACAAGGCCTTCGCCGCGATCGACCCGTATTCTAACAAGCGGCTCGCAGCTTGGAAGCCGAACGAGGTCGTGGCCGTTCAGGCGGACGGCAACCACGTCGTTTTCGGGTCGACGAGGTGCCAAGCGCTCTATTTTTCCAGCGAGTCACCGGCAATCAAGGTCGTTGCAGGCTCCATCAAGAGGAGCTATCGCGGGTGGCTGTATCTATCCGCCGCCGCCGGCAAGCTTGTCGTAGTTAACGAACTGCCCTTAGAGAGCTACCTTATGGGAGTTG
>JAICGT010000277.1 GCA_025922995.1 Fimbriimonadales bacterium | reverse complement strand
GCATCGCTCACTCAAGCCTGAGGGGTTGCCCTAAACTTGTCGGAGTTGCTTCTTTTGACAAAAGGGAGCAGCCGGGGTCGGTCAGCCATCCAAGCATTGCCAATCGGCAATAGGAAGTTCCTCTTATGTTGTGCGAAGAAACAAGACAGTCGCTTTCGTTGTACGTTGACGATTGTGTGTCTCTGCCGGCTCGAGTAGCGATCGACGAGCACCTGGATCGCTGTCCCGTATGTCGCGCGGAAGTGGCCGAACTGCGCTCGTTGGCTCGCGGTCTCGGCCTGATGTCTCGCCCGACTCCCCCTCGCGACCTGGCGGCTTCAATTTCCAATGCTCTGTACATCGAAGCGGCCGCTCGCAAGCAAGCGCCCACTCCTCCACTTGGTCAGCGTATTCTGCATTTCCTCCAGCCACGTTTGATGCCTTATACCGTCGGGACTTTTGCGTCCGTCATCATGTTCTTCATGATGCTTACGGCGTTGCGCCCGCATGTCGTCGCGCTGCGTGAGGCTGCGGCTCGACAGCACGCCGTTCTCATGCTGGGAACAGATGATCTTTCCGACGAAGATCTTAGATCACTCGGCTTTTATGATTTGAGCCGACCGGTCACGGATGCATCGCTGGCGGCCAAACGGGCTCCGTTCGGCGAAGAGTCGCCGAGCCTGGATCCGCAAGGCGCCCTGGCGGCGATGACCCGCTCCTACGCCCACTCGGGCGAAAGCCACCCCGAACCCGATGACGATATGCTTGTCGCCGCCTACGTGTTCAGTAACGGCGCTGCGTCATTAGTGGATGTGGTCCAACCACCGCGCGATCTCCGCATGCTGGACGACTTCGAATCCGCGTTGCGGCAGAATGCGGCCTTCGTTAAAGCTTCCCTCGACCGCCGTCCCGACACGATGCGCGTCGTCTTCTGGTGTCGCGGCGGCGCCGTGCAGAAGGTCGACATCGACGACCGCAACTAGGTCCGTTCGCTCAACGCAATCATTGGCGAGTAGAGACGCAAACGACGTTAGTTTATTTCCGGGCAAAGTCGCGACTTGTCAACGTTCCCAAAAACCCAACACACCTTAATGCCCCTCGCTTGACGCCCCGCACGTCGCATGCTAGTTTGCGGCTTCACCTTTATTTATCGATCAAAATAACGTGAGGCCTCGAAGCAAGCCGCGCGAGTGACTAATTTGACTGCAGCAGCGCCGCAACTAAAACGTACCCCACTCAACAATGCCCACCGGCAACTCGGCGGTCGAATAGTTGATTTTGGCGGCTGGGACATGCCCGTCCAGTATCCCGCCGGCACGATCGAGGAACATCTACGCACGCGCAAACATGCCGGCCTGTTTGATGTCTCGCACATGGGCGAGATCGACGTCCGCGGCAGCGACGCTGTTGCCTTCGTCAATCGTCTGACTTCAAACGACGTTACGAAACTGGTCGACGGCCAGGCGCAATACTCCGCGCTTACGACACCTTCCGGAACAGTAATCGACGATCTACTCGTCTATCGTCTCTCCGGCGATCATCTGCTACTCGTCGTCAACGCTGGTACGACCGAGAAAGACTGGGAATGGATCAAGTCGCATCACGATGGCGCATCAGTGGAGCTGCGTAATGCGAGTGCCGATTACTGCCAATTGGCGCTGCAGGGTCCCGATGCCGAGTCGATCCTGCAACCACTCACGGAGGTGCCGCTATCGGAGATCAAGTATTACCACTTCCGCCCCGGAACAGTTGACGGCGTAAGCGGTATCGTCTCGCGCACGGGTTACACAGGCGAAGACGGTTTTGAAGTTTACGCGCCCGCCGATCGCGCCGAGCAACTCTGGAACAAGATTCTCGACGCGGGAAACACCAGCGCGCCGACCGGAGTGCTTCCCTGCGGACTCGCCGCGCGCAACACGTTGCGACTGGAAGCCGGAATGGCGCTTTACGGTCACGAGATCGACGACACGACGACGCTGCTCGAGGCAAACCTCGGTTGGATTTGTAAACTCGACAAGGGCGACTTTATCGGCCGCGAGGCATTGGCCCAACAGAAGGAAGCGGGAATCAAGCGGCGGCTCGTTGGGTTTGAAGTAGTCGAGCGCGGCATCGCTCGCGACGAGCAGGACGTGCTTGTCGACGATGAAAAGGTTGGAAGAGTTACGTCGGGTAGTCCGGCGCCATTCCTGAAAAAGAACATCGGCATGGCGTACGTCCCCGTTGAATACGCGTCCGTCGGTCAGCCAATCAAGATCGACGTGCGCGGCAAACTTGTGGGCGCGGAGATCGTCAAAACGCCGTTCTACAAACGCGCTAAATAAATCTCAATTAGCTGGAGGAAGCATGGCAAACGTTCCAGAAGACCTGCACTACAGTAAGGACCACGAATGGGTCAGAGTAGACGGTAATGAAGCCATCGTCGGCATCACCGACTACGCCCAAAACTCACTGGGCGACGTAGTGTACGTCGAGTTGCCAAAAGCGGGTGACGAGTTTGGCGCTAGTGAATCGTTCGGATCGGTTGAATCGGTGAAGGCAGTGTCTGAAATCTTCACCCCCGTGTCCGGTGTTGTTTCGCAGATCAACGAGTCGCTCGCGGACGAACCGGAGAGTGTGAATACGGATCCTTACGGCGCAGGCTGGATGGTACGGATCCGCATGTCGAGCCCCGGCGAAGTCGACAGCTTGCTGACCGCCGCGGAGTATGAAGATTTTACGAAAG
>JAICGT010000276.1 GCA_025922995.1 Fimbriimonadales bacterium | reverse complement strand
GAGCGTCGCGGGGATTGCCGCGACTGTCGACACGATTAGTTTGTGAATCATTGTGATTCTCTCCTTGCGAGGCGGGGTTGCCGCCCGCAAACTAAGTGTTACCGATGTAGGTTGCTTTTTCGGCGAAGCAGAGAATAAAAGGACAAAAGTCCTAAGAGAATCACTGGCCGTATTTCAGGAACCGGCCGCCACAAGATGGCGTGATCGGCCCCCGTGGGAACGTGATTAGCCCAGCCGACAATGTTGCCGAACGGGTCGATGCCATAGGCTTCGGAGAATGCACCGGACCCTTGATACTCAGCTGGCAACAGTGTGTGCAGATTGAAATAGGAGCTCGCGGTTCCTTGCCACGCCGCAGCGTGGAAGTGCGAACCGGCTTGTCTTACATGTCCAACCTGAATTTTACCATTTGTACCAAACGCGCGCGAGCCCCACTCCTCGTTGGGACCGGGATTTAGATCGATAAAACTTGATGCTGTGCCAGACCACGTCACCGCGTGACGATTGCCGAAGAAGCTCGCCCAGCCAGACTGTTGGCCGGACGCTGTGCCCGTCGCTTCGCTTTGCACATAGCCAAATGGGTGCAGATCAATATAGCTCTTCGCCGTGCCAGTCCACAAGGCAGCATGGCGAGCGTTCGTCTCTTGCGCAAAGCCAACCTGCTGATTGCCGTCTGTAGCGTTCGCCCAACTGCGATCGAAGCCTTGGGGATGCAGGCTCACCAGAGATGCAGCCATATTGCGCCACATGACCGCGCGAGTGCCGGCGTTGGCAAGGAATCCGAAGCCAACCTGCATGTCTCCCGAGATGCCGAGAGCGTTGGTCTCCTGATATGTCGGGTCGTGCAGATCGACCCAACTCTTTGACGACCCGCTCCACATCGTGGCGAACTGGCCGATATTGCCCGTGTGCCGTTCTCGCCAACCGACTTGCCGCTTGCCGTCGGTCGCCATCGCGTACGATGCGTCCCATCCCGCCGGATGCAAATCGACAAGGCTTTGCGCCGATCCCTCCCAAAGCAGCGCATGGCTCGGCCCTACAAGAAATAGGTTGGTATGCCCCACCTGCTGCCCGCCACCTGCTCCTGCGCCATACGAATTCGCAGCCGGCACCAGCGGCGAGTGCAGTATCTCGACCGTGTACTGCGCGTTCGCAACTCCCGATAACAGCACGGCGATTATCGTCGCTCGCTTCCTCATGCTCGTATGATACGACATCGTCCTCACGGGCGCGGTGTCCGACAGCCGAAGAGCGCGACCACAACCGAAAAGCGCGACCAAAACGGGAAAGCGCGACCATGGGTCGCGCACTCCAGAGGTCGACTCGGCGGCCGAGCGGGTCCAGCGAAAGCTGAGCGAACAAAGCCGCGACCCATGTGCCGCAGGTACGCTTGTTGGGACGGATGCGTGTTCTTTTCTTGGGAGATATCGTGGGCAAGGTGGGGCGTAACTGCGTCGAAGCCGTGCTGCCGATGCTCGTCGAGAACCATGAGCCGGATTTCGTGCTCGTCAACGGCGAGAACTCCGCCGCGGGCCTCGGCATCACTCCGAAAATCGCCGACGACCTGTTTAGCCTGGGAGTGGACGGCATCACACTCGGCAACCACGCGTTTCATAAACGGGAAATCGAAGCATACGTGGAAAGTGAGCCGCGGATCATCCGTCCCGCTAACTTCCCCCCCGGTCTTTCGGGCAGAGGCTGGATGACTCTCACCAAGCAGGACAGGTCGATCGGAGTCGCCAACATCTGCGGGCGCACGTTCATGGCAGAGTATGAGAATCCGTTCCTGTCCGTGGACCGCTTTATCGAAGAAGCCGACAACACGCCCGTTCGCATCGTAGACTTCCACGCCGAGGCGACGAGCGAAAAAACCGCATTCGCCTATTACGTCGAGGGCAGGGTCAGCGCCGTACTCGGCACTCACACGCACGTGCAGACCGCCGACGAGCGAATCCTGGGCGAGCACACCGCTTTTATCAGCGACGTGGGAATGTGCGGGCCGTCGGACTCCGTAATCGGTATGGATCGCGAGATCGTGTTGAAGCGATTTTTGACGCTTATGCCTGTCCGATTTGAGGTTGCAACCGGTCCTGGTGTAATCTCTGGTGTCATCATAGACGTCAAAGCTGATACAGGCGCGGCGACGTCGATCGAGCGCATACTCATGAGGGATATCCGATAATGGTCACTACAATTTTAGCAATCGCAGTTCTCGCGCAAGGGCCGAGCCTCTACAACGGCCAACCCTTGGCAAATTCCGGCGGAAGCGTCGTGTCTTGGGGCGGAGGCAAGATCGAAGAAACGAACGAGGCTTCTTTGGCAGGAGGCCGGTCCCTCAAGGTCGAGACCAACAACTTGTTCCAGGGCGGCGTTGTCAAATTCGGCGCACCAACCGACCTTAGCGGATTCGCCGCCAGCAAGAAAGACCTCCTCACCGTTGGCGTCTTCGTCGTGGACTTCTCGGGAGTTTCCGGAGGCGGTTCGACGGGCGCAAGCGGTGGCGGTGGCGGAGACGCCATGGGAGGAGGCCGAGGTGGACGCGGCGGCATGTCCGCGGGCGGTGGCCAGCGCGGCGGCATGGGCGCCGGCGGCGCAGCTCCCCCGACCGGCGGCTCGACCGAGATTCCTCGGATGGAGAATCTGCGGCTCGTGATCACAACGACCGACGGAAAGCTGTCCGAAGCGATGCTCCCCGTGCGTTC
>JAICGT010000275.1 GCA_025922995.1 Fimbriimonadales bacterium | reverse complement strand
GACGGCAACGGCCGCTGGGCAACCGAACGTGGCCTGCCGAGGCTTCTGGGACACCGAGAAGGATACAAGACACTGCGGACCGTGTTGCTTGCAGCCAACGACTTGGGGCTGAAGTATCTAACTGTTTACGCGTTCAGCGCCGAGAATTGGCGGAGGCCGAAGGACGAAGTCGACGGTCTCATGGCGCTGATCGAACGGGCTGCGATTGACGAATTAAGAGTCATGCACCAGAACGGAGTGCGAGTTCGAACTGCGGGCCGCATCGGGGAAGTACCGCCGGGGCTGCAGAAGGCTCTGAGGGACGGCGTCGAGACGACCAAGGACAACAAGGGAATCACGTTTACGCTCGCGATCAATTACGGCGGACGTGCGGAGGTTGTCGATGCCGTTAATCGCGCTATGGCGGAAGGGAAGCGGTGCGTCTCCGAAGAGGAGATCAGCGAGCGGCTTTACAACCCCGATATCCCTGAGCCGGACCTGCTTATCCGCACCGCGGGCGAAATGCGTTTGAGTAATTTCCTTCTTTGGCAAGGCGCTTATTCGGAGTTGTTCGTCGTGGATAAACCGTGGCCGGAATTCAGCGAGGCGGACTTGATTGCGGCTTGTGAGGCATACGCAGGTCGTACGCGTAAGTTCGGCGGGCTCTAAGCGAACGGAAGCGAGCGGACCGTGGCGTTGCCGAGGCGCGTTCCCGGCTCCGAAGAGACCGTGGGCACGAATGCCAGGGCGATGTGTCCGAAACGCGGCGACAGCGCGTAGCTCGTAATACGGACGGAGTTCCCCGGCTCGATGGGCTGACTGGACGACAAGCCGACCCATTGCTTGTTTGTGCGCCCTCGCGCGCGTATCCGCTCGACGACCTCCTGACCGGTGTAGCAGCCCTTGCCGAACGCGATTCTTGTGTCGATAAAATAGTTGCCCATTTCCATCGCGAGGGTCTTTGAATCGTAGTCGATTCCGGCGATTGGGATGGCTGCTTCAACGCGAAGAATGTTGTAGTCGACAGTCGGCCATTCAAGCGCTGATTCGTTCGGTTCGAATGAGTCGAAACCTCGCGTGCCGGCGTGTTCGGTCGGGATAGTGAAACCGGGAGGCGGTGTCGATTCGAGGGTTGTCGTCGCCGGGGGTAGAGCATGGAACTCCACGTCCTCCATGATGATTCGCGTCCGGAGCGAATCCGCTGCCGTGCCGGCGGCGTGTCGGTCGAGTCCGAGGATGATTTGATCGTCGAACAACCAGACGCCGCCGTCCGATGCCAACTGTCCGGTGGCGGTCAGCAGCGCCGTTCGCTTCGATTCTCCAATCTCGATTAGCCGCAGGTCTTGCGTGATTTGGCCTTGCAGCCACTCGATTCGGTCAGCGCCGGTGACTCGGAAGTATTCGAACGGCGAAGGTTTCAGTGTCATCCCGTGCTATGTTATCTCCGTGAAGTTCTTGCTGATCGGCGCGGGGTCGATGGCGCTGGCCGGGGCCGCGGTTATCGAAACGTCTTGGGGACGGATGGAGCGCGCGGCGGAACTCGATATCGCGGGCAGTCTCGGTGTTTCGCGCGAGAATGTCAAGGTCGCGGCGGTTGCGGATGGCCTGATCGGCAGTGCGATGGGAAGGGTTGCTTCCGTCGAGATCTCTGCGCGCGAATTTCGTGTCGATGGCAATCCGTTTTTCTGCGACCCTGCGCTTTCGCGAGCCGGGAGGCTAGGGATGCTGCGGTTGAGGCTGCGGGAATTCGTTGTTCGCGATTTGCCCGTTGAAAGTCTTGAAGCCGACATTCCCGGGTGCCGGTTCGCCTTGGGAATGTTGACGGCGGGGGAAGTGCGTTTGAGTCGCAGCGGTGAGGGACCCGGAACCGTTACCATCGCTGCGGGTGACCTGCGCAAATACATGCTTGCGAGGTTTAAGGTTTTCGAATCGCTTGAGATAAGGCTGGAGAAATACAAGCTTTTTGCGAAAGGTCGCGCCGCGTTTGGGCCGGTACGTCGTGAGTTTGAAGTTATCTGCGATGTGGAGATTGCAGGAAAACGCGCTCTGGTTATTGCAAATCCGATCGTGTTTGTCGAGGGCAGCAGGGCGAGAGATGGATCGGCACAGTCGCTTGTAAATGCGTTTAACCCTGTGTTGGACATCGATAAAGACTTAGGCATGGCGGGCGCATTCGATATGAGCGAGATTGTGATTCGAGACGGCAAAGCGGTTATTTCGGGCATTGCTCGGATTCCGGTTCGCCCAGAATGACGAGGCGAGAAGTCACTTCGTCGAGCCCAACTTCGGTTCTTCCCACTTGAATCACGAGCGTTGGCCAGCGTTGGAGCATCTTAACGATTGCTCCGGGCATTAATCCGAAAGCCGTCAGCTTGCGCCAGTGGCCATCCGCGTCGTGGACAATTTCCTTGATGGGCCTATGTTCGCCTTTCTTAAGGTCGTGAAGCGTCATTTCGTATCGATTCTCTTTCTATTTGAAAACACCTCTGAAAGACTCTCGATCCACTTCGGCACGCGCGGCTGTTCGTATCCGCATTTGGGGCACATGACGAGGTTGCATCCGCCGAATGAGCCGCAGCTCGAACAAGCCTCGTTCGATTGTTCTTCGGTAAATTGATTTCCGCAGTGTGTGCAAGTCATGCCAACCACCCCGTTGTTCTTAACACTGCTGCCAAACCTGCGCCGACGAACGTTGCAAAAACTAGGGTGAAACCGAGCATGCCGAGCGCCATGCCGAGGCCACGCTCCT
>JAICGT010000274.1 GCA_025922995.1 Fimbriimonadales bacterium | reverse complement strand
GAATCAAAAGGTCAATGTACTCGGCAACGCCATTCTCATCGTGAGCCGAAACGACGACCTCGGCTGCTCGCTTTACCTCTGGGCGGGCGTTCTCGACCGCGGCTGAGTGCCCTGCCCACTCAATCATTGATAAGTCATTGTAATAGTCGCCGATGGCCGCGGTGTTTTCTCGCGGGATTCCCAAGGAGTTTGCGACGGCCGCCAGCCCGGTGGCCTTGGACGCCCACGGACACACGAACTCTAGGTATTCAGGTTCCGAAAGCAGCACGGCGCCTTCCTCTTCGAACAGCATGCGCGCGGCAGGTTCGATTGCGAGGACGGTTTCAGGTGAAGTCACGATGATCGCCTTGTTGGGTGCCGCGCGAGCCATTCCGTCCCAGCCAACTGCGCGCGGCGGATGCTGCTTCGCCTTGTGAACGTAGATTTCAGCCCATTCGGTGTGAACCGGCATGAGCACCTCTTCGCGGCAATAAAGATGTAAGTGATGGCCCCCCGACTGCGCGAAGTCGATCACCTTAGCCAATCTCTCGGACTCCATCAGGTGCTCTTCGATGACGGTGCCGTCGCGCCTTGCGACCAGCGCCCCATTGCAAGTTACCATCGCGCCGTCCAACTCGAGGACCTGGGCAAACGGGCGCATGCCGGCAGCGCCGCGGCCGCTCGCAAGGACGACCGCGATTCCGGCTTCGCCGGCTCGGCGAATCGCAAGTCGGTTCTCCTCGGATATCTCGCGCTTCCCGTTCAGGAGGGTGAAGTCGAGGTCGACCGCCAACAAGTGCGTATGCAAGCTCAAAGGTTACCCAGACACCGTTCCGCTGACGACGGCGCGATACTACTCGCTTCCTCGGACAACCAGGTTGGTTGCAACCGAAAGGCGCAGCCTCGGATCGACGTTCCTGCGCAGATCGGCTTCGAAAGCGCGCACGACCGACGGCGAAACCGGCTCGGGTGACTGAACCGACGCGCTTAGAGCGATCACCGAGTCCTGGCGCGTCAAGGAGAATCCCTGCAGCTTCGCGCCGAATGATCCGTCCGGGGCGCTCGCTGACTCCATACGCCTGCGAATGATTGGCTCAAGACGATCGCGCAGGTTATCCAGTTCCTCGTCTGGTTCCTCATCGGGCGGCTGGAAGAGAAAGCCGGTGCTCGAGGCGTCTCGCGTAGTGATCGACCTGATCACGAGTCGAGTCGGCTTCTCGATCGCTTTTTGAAGGCTGTTCTCAGCTTCAGCGACTTCTTCGGGAGTGACCGCGACCGGAACCATTGCAACTGCCGTCACGACCGTGTTGTCACCGTCCTGCCCGAGCTCGACATTCTCCAGCTCCAATCCCTCATGCTTGCTAAGCGTCTCTTTAAGAGCCGCTCGAATGGTCTCCAGGTCCGATGCCTGACGGGAAGCTTCTTCCTGCCTCCGAACTTCGCTCTGCGTCAGATACACGCGGCCCTCGGAACCGACGTCTTGTGACACGAGGGACCGTAAGATGAGATTAGCTCCTTTCACTCCGCCACTCCGAAGTGAGAATTCTATTTGCCGAACTTGCGAGGCGTCGAACGGCTGAGGCGTGAGCGCACTGGCAACGATCGACCAGCCGCCATTTTCTCTCTCCAACTTCAGTATGCTGTCGAGCCGCCCTCCGGTGCGCTTAGCAATTTGGGCAGAGAGCACGTCGCGCACTTTAAGCTCGATCGTATGGTTCTCGAATAGCTTGAGCAAGGTCGAGGTGAGGAACCAGCCGACGAGGCCGAGCGCAATGACGCTCGGTGCAAACCTCCGCGCGAGTCGCCACCTGCCCTCATCTTCCTCTGCCTCCTCGCGTCTTACAAAGCCATAAAATGCGTAAACCGCAGAGGCCGCCAGCTGGATGGATAGGAAGTTCGCTGCCCAAAGAAGAAGCGCCCCAAGGCCGAGGTCTACTCTTCCGAATGCGAACATGAGGCCGCTGGACGCCAGCGGCGGCACGAGCGCGACGGAGATCGCTACGCCGGCGAGCGTCGAACTGACTTTCGTGTTGACCGAAGCATATCCTGCAGCTAAACCGGAGGCGAGGGCGATCGCAATGTCGAAAGTTGTCGGGGCGGTTCTTGCAAGCATTTCCTGGCTGACTCCAAGCGTGAATGGAAGGAGACCGACGAGGAAGGCAATGCCGACGACAACCACGACGCCGATACCCTCGGCGATCAATGACTTTTGGACCAGGCTCGGCGATCCCCGAACCATGCCCTTCGAAAGCCCTAGGATCGGGCCCATCAGCGGAGCAATGATCATCGCCCCGATGACGACGGCAGCGCTGTTTGCAAGCAAGCCGAACGCCGCAATGATGGCGCTGACCGAAAGCAGCATGGTGTAGCGGTAGCTCCATACCGCATCGTCCCGTACTCTCTGGCTAATCTCGTGGCGCTGCTTAGGCTCTAGTTGGCGCAAGCTGAACATGGTTGCGAGTTTAGCGCGGCGTGCATCCGGTAACTTTGAGGAAGTGAAGATCGTTATCTTCGGAGGCACCGGCTCTGTCGGACAAACGCTGTGTAGAAATCTTGCGCCCAAGGGCATTGAAACCGTCATTGTTTCCCGCAAGGCAGGCGTAATGTGGGACGGTAAAACCTTAGGCTCATGGGCAGATTCCATCGAAGGCGCTGACGCCGTAATCAACCTCGCCGGGCGAAGCGTTAGCTGTCGTTACACCGACGCAAACCTCCGCGAGATGATGGACAGTCGTGTCGATTCCACTCGAGTTGTGGGCCAAGCTATCG
>JAICGT010000273.1 GCA_025922995.1 Fimbriimonadales bacterium | reverse complement strand
ATCGGTGTCAACGTAAGCGACACGGTGCGGGTTCCCATGAGAACGAAAGACTCCTGGATTCCCCTAAGGATAACCGCATGAGCACTCCGTGTCGCGTATAGGCGAAGTCAGAAGGAAAAAAGGCTCGTCCAATCTGGGTCCGCGCCGGTCGCGATTTCCGCCTCGCTGAAGAAGTGGCCGATGCGTATGTGATCAGTGAGCAGAACGCCGCCGCCCGGCGCAGCGCCGAAGCGCCCTGCAAAGCCGAATGCGGGCGGGCCGAAGTTCAAATACGTGTATGTCTTGAGTTTGCGCCAACGCGAACGTCCATCGTCAGACACCCACCAAGTAAACGTTTGTTTAAACGTGCTGCTCCGACGTTCCAGTCGGATGATGTCGTCGATGTTGTTGTTGTTGAGATCTGCGAAGAAGAGCGGTCGCACGTCATAGGACAAGTCCGAATTGAGTCTGCGCCAGCTGTCGCGCGCGCTCGCCGAGATTGCCCACCGCCCACCCACCACGGCGAGCACGTCGGTGACGCCGTCGCCCGTGAAGTCGCCGAACCGCAGCTTGCTCAGCGGAATAGACGAGCTTTGTGCATGTTGCCAATCGGGTGCCGACAAGGTAGTCACGAGCCATTCGCCGTTCGGTGCTCGCCGGAAGGCGTGCGTCGTGCGCCGTGTCGCTCCGGGGCGATGGTCCCTGATGTTTGGATCGAACCGACCAAAGGTTACCTGGCTCAGCGGTACGCCGAAGGCTCCAATGCTTTTCCATTCGCCTATTCCGGCGCTGGAGATTACCCATTCCCCGCCGCTCTCGGTCAGCACGTCGCAGCGCAAATCGTCGTCGAAATAGCCGAGCCGAACCTGATTCAAGCGCTCGTTCCGAGCATTGAGATAGGACCACTGGAACTTGCCGGCGCTCGAATACCACCAGGTCCTGCCCGTTGCTAGAAACAGATCGTCGATGCGGTCACCGTCGAAGTCGCACACACCGTAACGCCCGTAGGGATCAAAGTCGATCGAGTTGCCGGACCCGATCTTGATGACGTCGAGGTCGTCTCTGTCATGAACGTGGAGCGCGTCGTCACCCCAATCATCTTCGAGGCCCTCGTGGGCAAAGATGTTGTCGTGGATATTGATTTCCAAGCGAGGGCGTCCCCGAATCTTTATCGCGTTACCTGCCAAATATTGAAACGCATTGTGCGAGTACCAGTCCTGCACGCTCGCATATCCGCCTTTACCGCTGCCGCCCCTCCCATGGATGTCAAATTGGTGCGTGTTGACAGTAATTCCGAGGACTGGGACCCTGTAATGAAGTCCGCCGCCTTTCAACACCAGGTTCCGGCGGGCCTCGTAGCCACCTGAATCGTGCTCGGCCGCGATCGCATGCCGGTTGAAGTCGAACACATTCTCGGTGATCCGGGCCCACGCCCCGTGGTTAACGTGAACGCCATACCCGGCGGTGTGCGAATTCCATGTGGTTCGCGGATGCTGATTGTGATGGATAAAATTACCGAAGATCCTTACCTGCTCCGGTCGGCCGATCCGTTCGCCCGGACGGTTGTTGGGTTGCTCTTGGCCGGGCCCCGGTTCAGGATCGTCCAGGACATGGATCCCCTGTCCGCCCCAACCAGCGATCTCCATGTTCGAGATCTCGATGTTGAGACACCGGACCACGTAGATGCCGATCTCGTCGGTCGATTGTTGCCCGAAGCTCGGACCGTACAGCCGAAAACCGGAAATGCGAACGTTATCGTTCGGCTGTTGGTCCGGATTGCAATTGATCTCGAAGAAAACCTTTTCCTTGTCGCTGCGGTGCGGACCGAACCTAAGCAACGGCCCCAAAGAACTGGGCGTGCGCGCCGATTGGCCCATCACTGAATCTCCGATGACGTGGTCCAGATTTGACTGCGCAGTGGAATCGGTTTGCGGCGTCCAAGTTTGCGGCTTCGCAGACCCGGAACCGCTCGCGTTCGGCGTGATCGTATCGGGCCTGAAGGCGCTCACGCTCATGAGTGTCACGCAGGGGCCGAAAATCAGCGGAAGCTCCTCGTCCGTGGCATCAGTGAAGTCCAAAACGACCCTTGGCCCGAGCAGAACGGTCGTGTTGGGTACGGAGACCGCATCGATCAGCTGGCGTCGCATGAGATCGTGGTGTTGCTTATTGATCCCTGGATCGGCCTCCCTGATTTCAACGACGCGGTGCTTCGGATTCTCCGGGCAAAACCGGTCGGTCTGTGGTTTTCGCTCCGCTACCCGATCGACCAAATTTCGCCACGTGAGCGCAGGCAGGTCGCTTGGTGCGTCTTGAGGAGACGTACTCCCAATCGCGCCCGCGGTGGAGCCGCCGTAACCGGGATAGGCATAATCCCAGCGTCCGCCGAAGCCGTTTCCGCTGAAGTCGAGGGACAAGATGCCATTGGACCCCTTGAGGCTTATATCCGTGAACCCGTCGCCGTCGTAGTCGGCAGGCACAGGTTTCGCGTCGACCGGCGACGCCGGGAGGAGCGCCTCTGCGTGTGTGGCTAAAGTTTCATCTCGCGCTGACAGTGTAATCATCAACAGCACTGTCGCAGCGATTAGGTTGGGTTTCATAGTGTACTCCCTTTTTGCGTGAAGGCTGCCTATAAGCGGTTTTCTATCGCGGCATCCGGTGAAAGCGACAGCCGCCGAGAAGTTTGTTGCGTCAACTCTCACTTAGTAACGCGAGAACTTAGCCGCAAACCTCTAATGTGAGCGGTCAGCATTTATTCTTTTGACAGGAGACTCTT
>JAICGT010000272.1 GCA_025922995.1 Fimbriimonadales bacterium | reverse complement strand
TTGTCGAGGCAGAGATTCTGCAATCGTTGCAGGTTGATTTCATCGACGAGAGCGAAGTGCTCACCCCGGCTGATCCGGCTCTTCTCGTAGGGAAGCACGATTTCAAAGTGCCGTTCGTTTGCGGCGCGCGGAATCTGGGTGAGGCGCTTCGTCGTATCGGCGAAGGCGCGGCAATGGTCCGGACGAAGGGCGAAGCCGGCACGGGCGACGTTGTCGAGGCGGTTCGCCATATGCGGGCGATTGTCAGCGAAATGGGCCGAGTTAAAGCGGCGCGCCAAGACGAGCTTATGTCGCTGGCAAAAGAGTTTCAAGCCCCTTACGAGTTGGTCGCGGAAGTTCATCAGACGGGCCGTCTGCCCGTTCCCAACTTTTCTGCCGGCGGCATCGCGACGCCCGCCGATGCGGCGCTGATGATGAAACTCGGCGCGGAGGCTGTTTTTGTGGGAAGCGGTATTTTCAAGAGCGGCGATCCCGTGCGGCGTGCTCGGGCGATTGTGGAAGCCACCGCGCATTACAACGACGCCGACCTCCTCGCCCGCGTAAGCGAAGACCTCGGTGAGCCGATGGTGGGCATCGGCGTTTCGTCGCTTCCGGAAGAAGAGTTGCTTGCGCCGAGGGGTTGGTAACGTCACTCTCAAGCAGAGTACTTCCGTCTGCACCCGGATATAATTGATATATGGGACTCACGAGGAGAATCGGGATCGTAGCGACGCTCTGTCTAGCAACAGCGGGCACCGCACAAACCGGAACAGGCATCGTTCACTATGGCGGGGCCCAAGTGCTCTTCACATGGACACTCGAATCCAAGACCGATGGAGATCGGCTCCCGCTTTACACTTGCGATAACGAGTGCGAAGGTAAGAAGCATGCCAAGCATGAGGCATGTGACCGCAGTTGTGACAAAAAGTGTCCCCGTGAACGCTCGACGCATTATTTACTTTCTTTCAATGCACCCGAGACGGTGGTGGACCTGGGCGAGGGCGAGAAGGCGCCAAGCCGTAGCCACCTACTTACCATGGGCGACGACTATTCAAAATTCGGAATGCCCAGGGACGCCGCTATTTCGGCGGCACTAAGAGCGTTTAAGAATAAGGCACGAGAATCCCTTGGCAAGCCAGAAGACGATGATTTTGTATCGAAGTGCTGGAACCAAACCCCGTGCTCATCGTCGACCGCTTTTGTCAACTCTATTAAGGTCGTCTATCGGATCGACTACGAACTCGTTGCCGTCGAGAACGGACAAATTACGGAACGCGGACCAAAGCGGACTTTGCGGTGGGCTCTTCACACAGTACCTCCCCTCGCGAAGGATCGAAGGATCACGACATCTGAACCGGCGGTATCCTGCGCTTGCGAGGTCGTGCAGAAGGAGCCTAGCGAAACCGGCTTTCTTCCCGGGTTCTTGAATGAGGAAGAATTCGCCTTCATAGAAGAGAACGGCACAAAACGACCCGTAACCGGCCAACAACTAGCAGCCGCCGTTTCCGATATTTCGGTGCAGAACATGAACCGAGTCGTATTTACAATCGGCGCCGGACAACCCACGAAATTCTTTGTGCCCGCCGGGTGGGAGTTGGAATGTACTTCCGGAAACGGGCAAGATGTCCAACTGCAGGAGGACCTATGGATCACAGTAATGCCATGGCCTCAGCGCGTGCAGGCTTTTCTGGCGCCGGTCACAATCCGCACGCTGTGCCTTGAGATAGAAGAGCCGGAGCCGACTCCCGCGATGAAGTATCGCTTCAGACCGCCCTCGACACCTGCCTTCGCAAGGCTCGCGCGTGGCGTTCGTGGTAGCAGCTTTAGAGGGCCATGGGACCAAGCTCGGCTGTGGGTGGCTACCGACTACGCCACTTACGCTAAGATGCGCCAAGTGTTGTTGCCGGCGCCGAGTCGGCGCACTTTCTTGTACGAGATGTACGTCGCAGCGAAGGCGCTCGCGTTCTCGCCAACAGACCCTCGAGCCGATGCCGTCATGGAAATCAGCCTCCTAACGGAGCCGAAAAACGACCTAGCCGCAGGCGCATGGTTGCTTACTCAGCACCTGGGTAAGAACGCGAAGCGCACGGCTGATTGGCTGCGCACGAATGCGGCCACGTTCCACCCTTTGTTCAGCGACCCGTCCGCAGTTCCCTATGTAAGCTATCTGGCGAAGACAGCCGCCGCTACCGAAACCGACGACGGCGTTCTCGCTGCGATTCGCCTACTTACTGATTGCATTCCGGCTGATAAGCGTGCAGTCGTAGCAGCGGATGGAAATTCAGAGCAAGTCGCCTTTACGATAATGTCGACAAGTAGTGCAACGGCGGCGACGGTGATTTTGGATTGGCTCGAAAAGACGAAGCCGTCTTACACGTCGTCGGTTTGTCTGAACGTTTCGCCGACGCTGCCCGAATCCGTTCAGGCAAGAGCGCGCGCACTGGCTACTAGCTCCGGGACGAAGTCACAACCCTAATCTAAATAGGAACGAAAGGTAAAGTCGCTCTCCGGTTTCGAAACGTGGCATGAAATGCAGTGGTCAACTTTCTTGCCGACGTGATATGTGCCGTCGGCACTCGCCGTTCGAAATTCCCAGTCTCCGCATTCCGGATTGAATCCCCGTTCTCGTTTAATCATAACCGTCAACAACTCCGGTGCATCGAAAGTCGTCGGTGTGGTTTCCTCTGTTTCGTAATTCGCGTCCTTTAGAGACACGGCCGGCGCAACTTTCTCCTTAACTATAATCGATCCAACGGGAAAAGTTAGGCCCTCTTT
>JAICGT010000271.1 GCA_025922995.1 Fimbriimonadales bacterium | reverse complement strand
GGCGGCGACAGCGACTTCCTCTCGCTGGTCGAGAAGCTGAAGCAGTACGACAAGAAGGTCTTCGTCGTGGGCGGCCGCGCTTTCACGAGCATTATCCTGCAGCGCAACTGCCACGAGTTCATCGCATACGAGAACCTCACGGGTGGCCGTCGCTCCGCGTTCAAGGGTGGTCGCCCGGTGGCGCCCGCAGCCTCCAGCCCGATCGCGCAGGCGTTCCCGATCGTGCGCCGCGCGCTGAAGATCCTGTCCGACCGCGAAGTGTCGCCACAGACGGGGCTCCTGAAGAGCACCCTGCTCCAGCTTGACTCGACCTTCTCCGAACGCAACTACGGTGCGTCCTCGTTCCACGACTTCGTCGAAAAGCTGGCTCAGGCCGGATTCGCGCAATTGAAGCACACTGGCCGGAGCGTGATGGTCGAATTGAACGAGCAGTTCGAGGAAGGCGATCAGTCGGCGGCCCCACCGGCCAAGCCCCAGGCTGCGCCGGAGGCGCGGCGGGACGGCGTTCGACCGCCTTCTCCCGAGGCGGAGGCCGAGGCACCTGTCGTCGCGGAGGCACCCGTCACGCCGGCGGGTGACCAGGCTGATGGTGTCCGGCTTGTCGGCCAGATTCTGACGGCCGCGACGACCGCGCGGTGGCCGATATACCTGCGCAATGTCAAGCAGCTGTTGCGCGCAGCCGATGGTGGTTTCGACGAGCGCCGCTACGGGTTCCCCGGCCTGATCGATCTGTTGCGTGCCTGTCAGCGCGAGGGCCTCGTGCGGCTCGAACGAGATCGCCGTGGCGGCCTGCTCGTCTTCAAGGGGCCGGTCCTGCAGCAGACGGGGGCGACCCGGTCTGCGGTCCCGCAACAGGACGCGGGCGAAGCGGAGTCCGACGACGACGTCGAATCGATGGACGCCGGTGCGCGCGAGCAGCTGGAGGAACTTAATCAAGGCGAGCCGGACAATCGGCTGGAGCCGCAGGCGGAGGCCGTTTACGACAAGGCCTCCGACATCGGGCCCATTCCCATCGACACGACCGCGGAACCCCTCGGGCGCGCCAAGCCGCGCCGTCCGCGCGCCCGCGTCGGGGCCGCCACCCCGGCCGCCGCTCGTAGCACGCGAAAGACGACGGCGCCGAAGAAGCCCGCGGCCCATCCAACCACCCGATCGCGGAAGACCGTCCGCTCCGACTCCGGCGGCAAAAACGAGAGCTGACGCGAGAGAGGGTTCCTGTGAGGATCAGACTTTTACCTCTCGACTATCTTCTGAGCCGGTCTCCCGTTCTGTCCTATCATCGGCTTGCAACCGATCGCTCGGCGGTGCGAGCGTAAAAATCTGGGGTCAGGGTCTACCTTCGTACTATGCGTAAAGTCAGAGCCGTCGGATCGGGGTCAGTAAAGTTATCTATGCGGTCGCAGCGGGCGATGCTCTTTCCAGGCCCAACTCATCGGCAACCGCTTGTTCGACAACGGTACCCTCGAAGAAGCCCGGTATTATTGCGCGTGTGCAGTCTTGCGGCGTTGATGGGGCTTAATCGAAAGGATTGAAGAGCCGCACTCCCAGGTCCTTAAAGTGGTCCACATTACGAGTGACTAGGATTAAGTTATGGGTCAGGGCGGTAGCCGCGATTTGTTTATTGATCGCGTTTTCATGATAGGGCACGCGCAAGCGGCCCCATACCTGCGCTTCTTCGTTGCCGAATTCTAGAATTCGCTCGTCAAAATCCCGCAACACGACTTCTAACCAAGCTTCCAAACGCCGCGCCTGTGGGTTGTCGCCACGATGGCGGATGATTTCAATGCCGCGGCGAATCTCGCCAATGGTGATGACACTGACAAACAAGGGCTCGTCATGGATGCGCACTTTATCGAAAAAGCGTCTCACCCCACGATTAGCTTTCTGGCGCTTGCGCGCTTCGCTGATGACGTTGGTATCAATCAAATACACGGGGGGCTTTTTCGTCCTCGACGCGTTCGAAATCGGAATCTTTGCCGACGTTGGGTATAGCTGCGATAACCTCGGCAAAGGATCGCTTGCGTGATTTTAACAGAGCCTGGGCGAGAATTTCTCGATGTTCCGCCTCGGCGCTGACGCCTCGGCGTCCAGCCCGCGCTTTGAGCGCCTTAATAAGTTTTTCATCGACATTCCTAACGATGAGATTGGCCATAGCTCCTCCAAAGGCACGATGAATGATAGCAATGA
This sequence comes from Fimbriimonadales bacterium, assembly GCA_025922995.1. Taxonomy (GTDB): domain Bacteria; phylum Armatimonadota; class Fimbriimonadia; order Fimbriimonadales; family ATM1; genus JACDEQ01. The sequence goes on along the minus strand of JAICGT010000271.1, from coordinate 593 downwards.
TATCATGCGAAGGCTATGCCGCCAAGCGTTCGTAAGCGCGATACGGCCTAAACAAGTAAGGGGCGGCCAAGTTAGCCACGGGGTAAACCGCTAGAGAATCGCATCGATGTTTTTGGCATCGGATTGCGAACCTAACTCGTCATGATAATTTGTTACGCGCTCGCAGCGAGCAATGCTTTTTCGAGGCCTAACTCATCGGCAACCGCTTGCTCGACCACTGTACCCTTGAAGAAGCCCGGGTTGTTGCGCGTGTGCAGCATTGCGGCATTGGTGAACGTGAACTCGCGAAAATCCTGTTCGATGACGAAGCCCTTCTCAACCATCTCAAACGCTTCGGTTATCACCTCGCGGAAATCAGGCACGTCAAAGTGCGTGAAGTCGGAGCTGAACACCGGCCGCAGCCGAAAGCCCGTCCGCGGATCGAAGGCCCATAGGGTCGTTCTGTCGTCGGCCTCGCAACCGAAGTAAAAGTTGGTGGAGAATGCCGCCCGGATATCGTCTTTCGACTCGATCCCCGCCGCCGCGAAATCGTCGGCGATAAACTCCGGCCGCGCGAGTTCTTCGACGCTGCATTCCGGCCGTAAAAAATCCAG
>JAICGT010000270.1 GCA_025922995.1 Fimbriimonadales bacterium | reverse complement strand
CTTCCCACCCGGGCGGTATCTCGAACGTCTCGCCCGTCAAGAATCGGCACCCCGAGCCGCAAGCAAGCGCGCAGCCTCGTCAGCCTGCTCCGGTGTGTCGACGGACAGCGCGGTGCCCGGCGCGTAAGACATTCTGATTTCGACGCCATTCTCCAGGAAACGCAGCTGTTCCAACACCTCAGTTCGCTCGAGTGGCGTCGGTTCCCAGCCTGCAAAGCTCCGCAAGGCTGCGCCGGTATAGGCATAAAGCCCGACGTGCTTCTTTGTGCGCAACCCTGACTGCGAGCGCACGAAGGGAATCTTGGATCGCGAGAAATAGAGCGCCCGTCCGGATGGGTCCGTCACAACCTTAACAACGTTGGGATTCTCCAGGTCTTCGTCCGATGCCCAGTCGTACACAGAAGCCATCTCCGCGCTCTCCTTTGCTATCGGCCCAAGGCAGGCGTCGATCGACACCGGATCGATCAACGGCTCATCGCCCTGCACGTTTACATAGGCGTCGGCATCGATCTTGGTCGCAACCTCGGCGATCCGATCCGTTCCCGTCGTGTGGCCGGAGCTCGTCAGAATCGCTTCGCCTCCGAACGCCTTCGTGGCAGCGACGATCTCGGTATCGGGTGTCGCAACAAGCACCCGCTTTGGGAGCTGTGCCTTCACCGACGCTTCATACACCCACTGCACCATGGGCTTGCCGGCAAGCATCCGCAACGGTTTTCCGGGGCAACGCGTGCTCGCCATACGAGCGGGGATCACGACGACGAAGTTCATGTGCCGATAAGCATACAACGCTGCGAGCCAATATAGGTACGATTTCACCGATGGCCCCCGGCAACTCCACATATCTCGACGAACGGAACGTACGCGCTTACGCAACCGAACGCGGATCGCGGCCGCATGTCGAGATCGGAGGCGACAAGTGCTTGATCCACGCGCAACTGCGCCGCTGTTTTCCCCTGACCATGTCGTCGGAGTACGTGTCCGTGTTCGATTCGGGCGGCAACGAAGTAGGAATCTTGCGGGACCTTGCGGCCCTGGACGAAGAGTCGCGTCGTAACGTTGAAGCAGAGCTCGATGCCCTATATTTCACGCCTTCGATTGCTCGAATCAAGTCACTAAAAGCCGAGGCGTCGATGTGGAAGTGGGATGTCGTGACGCAGCGGGGCGACGTGGTCTTCTATCTTCGAGGCGTGCGGGATTCCGTCCACGAAGTCGCTCCAAATCGCTGGCAAGTGTTCAGCGTCGATGGTCAGCGGTATGAGATTCGAAATGTCGATGAACTGGATCAGCGAAGCCAAAACCTATTTGAAAGCTTGTTCTAAGGGTTTCGAAGATCTGCTGTTTCCCCCGCAGTGTTGCATCTGTCGCGAACTCGAACGTCCGCCGATCTGCGTCGAATGTGCCGCGGGACTAAAGCCGTTGCGCGTTGGTTCTTGTGAACGATGCGGCATCGACGATGCCGGCGATCAGATCGTTTGTGGCTGGATGAGTTCCGTAGACCTCATTCGTGCCGCAGTCGACTACGAAGGTGTGGGAGGCAGCGCGGTGAAGCATCTAAAATTTTCGCGGTCTATCGAGCTCTCGGACCCGATGGCTGGGCGGATGCGCGAGACCACCGAGGGTCTCAGCTTCGACTATATCGTGCCGGTACCGATCCACTGGTCGCGCCGTTCTCAACGCGGATTCAACCAAGCCGAACTCTTAGCCGACCGGGCTCGAGTCGGGTCGGTACGACGCGGGCTCATCGAACGAACTCGAGCTACGTGGCCGCAGGCGCGTACTACGGGAGAACTTAGACGAACGGCGTTGCAGGGAGCATTCCGTTCGAAGCCCTGCCCCGGAGCCCGAATTCTGCTCGTGGACGACGTCATCACATCGGGAGGCACGGTCGAGGCATGCGCTCAGGAACTCAAGGCTCGAGGGGCAGCATGGGTCGGAGCAATCGCCTTCGCGATCGAGCTTCCCCACGCGTTTCGCGAGCGTCAGGCTTCCGGCTCGAGAATTCCGTAGTTGCCGTCCTTGCGCTTGTAAAGCACGGCGAATTGGCCGCTGTCAGCGTCGCGAAACACGAAGAAAGGGTGGTCGACAAGTTCCATTTGGAGTGCGGCTTCGTCGGAAGTCATGTCCTTGATTAGGAAGTGTTTGCGCTCCGTAATCGTACCATGCTCTTCTACATGCGGGTCTTCTTCGACGAGGGCGGGCGGTAGGGTCTTCACTCCGCCGCGCCTGTGCGAATCGATTAGTCGGCTCTTCAGTCTCCGTAGTCTCCGCTCGAGTTTGTCGCTCACCCGATCGATGCAGGCATGCATCGATTCATCGGTCTCGTCTCCTCGTACCGTAAAGTTGTCCGCAAACACAGTAACTTCAAGCCGATGCCTGCCCTTCTGTTCCGTGTGGACCATTTCCACTTTCGTTGCCTTATGAAAGAATCGCTCGAGTCGCGATAGCTTCTTGGCAGCATAGTCTCGATGTCGATCGGCAACATTTCCTTCTGCGTTTCTGACTAAGAGTTCCATGTGTTACTCCTCGTGACGGGTCGTGGGCAACGCGACGGTGGCGGTGGCCATAGCGGCAATACCTTCGCTTCTGCCGATTGCTCCCAAGCCCTCCATCGTCGTCGCCTTGATATTTATTCTACGCTCTGAAACGCCGAGTTCCTGCGAGATTCTTGTTCGAATCTCCTGGCGCCTGGTGGAAAGCTTCGGAGTCTCTGCTAAAAGTGTGACATCCACGGAAATAATTCTGCCGCGAACCTCGTCGACCATTGCCTTCGCTTTCCGCAAGAAAAT
>JAICGT010000269.1 GCA_025922995.1 Fimbriimonadales bacterium | reverse complement strand
TTAACCCCACAGGTTCCTGGGGCGAAAGATGTTCGCTTGCTTTCGCGACAGGATATTGGGGAAGGATTGCAAAACCCCAGTGAGCGGATGCAGCACATAGCTGTAATATCCGACAATGGTGAGGCGGTTTTCCTGCATGTCGGGAAGATAAGAAGGTTCTTGCTTGAAGTTCCAAAGCCTGCTCCGCGAGAGGACGTATTCTATGCGTATGTTGACGGGATGCCGGCGACACATACTACTAGCCAGTCGGCGCACGTATCGTATTCCGCTGGTGACCGCAGTATCGGAAAGGAGGGCATCATGCGTGTTGCCGCCGCCCCGAATAAGGACAAGGTGGCTATCGGTCGGCCGACAGAAATCGGATTATGGCTGACGACAATCCGCTGGAACGCTCGCACAAAACGGCCGAATTTGGACACGGTTGTGTCGGGGGACAAGGGATACTTGCGATCACGCCTGCTTTGCGCGACGCTTTCGGGCGGGCAGCCCGTGTTCTACTACATGCAACCCCGTTCAGGCGGCGACGCCCTAGTATATCGGCGAAGGCACGGAGGTTCTGCCACCCTGTTGGGGCGAAGCGCTTTCGCGGGCGATGCGTTCGATCCTGCAACGAAGGTCATGGTTGGTTTTGCCGCGGACGGGATTCGCATTGCGAAGCTCGGCGGATCGGTGAAAACGGTGGAGCATCCGCGAGGCAAACGATCCGACATACCGGAGCTGTTCTTCCATCGAGGCCGCCTGTTTGCCGCATGCGACCCGGTTTACGAACTTGTCGGCAGTGAATGGAAGCCATTCGGCAACGTCTTCCGAATCCTCGCGAAGAGCTCGAATGACAAGTATTGGCTCGTCGGCACTGAGGACAAATTGGTTTGGAAAGTGACGTTCTGAGCGGACCAAGTCGCCTCGCGAAAGGTCGTTTGCAGTCGGCGAGTCGCGCGATGTGTGTCTCCCGCCTTGGAAGCGTTGACACAGTTAAAAGACAGTCGTGCGTCATCTGCCTCACAAACCTGTGCTGAAACTGGCGCCGACTCTACTTAGCCCGCCGCGGCTTATAATGAAGTGTGCCAGTGATCGATCCCGGTGCTAATAACATCGTTCTCGCCGACAACCTTGAGGCGATGCGGGGGATGCCGGATGCTTGCTTCGACCTGATTTACATCGACCCACCGTTCAACACCGGCAAATCGCAATTGCGGCTGTCGCAGACGGCAAAGCGGGACGACACCGGTAGGGCGGGTTTCGGAGGGAATTCATATCGATTGGAGACGCACGACTGGCAGTCGTACAGTGACAAGCATGAGGATTTTCTCGAGTTTCTAATGCCGAGGCTGGTCGAAGCCAAGCGGCTGCTTGCACCAAACGGCTCGTTGTTTTTTCACATCGACTCGCGCGAATCGCACTATTGCAAAGTCCTGCTCGATGAGATATTCGGACGCAAGCGATTTATCAACGAAATTGTTTGGGCTTACGATTACGGAGCGCGGTCCAAGAAGAAATGGCCGGCAAAGCACGACGTTATTTTTTGGTACGCGATGGATGAAAAAAACTACGTTTTTCGCTACGACGAAATTGACCGTATTCCATATATGGCGCCATCGCTCGTCGGTAAAGAGAAAGCATCCCGCGGCAAGACACCGACCGATGTTTGGTGGAACACCATCGTTCCGACAGCCGGAAAGGAGAAAACCGGATATCCGAATCAAAAACCTTTGGCCATTTTGGAACGCATCATTCGCGTGCACTCAGCGGACGATGCAAAAGTGCTAGATTTCTTCGCGGGCTCGGGATCGACCGGCGAGGCGGCTGCTCGGCTCGGCAGGAAGTTTACGATGATCGATTCCAACCCGCAAGCATTCACCACAATGTGCTCGCGCTTAGCCCGCTTTGATTGCGTGTTGCATCAATAGGGCAGCTCTGATTTCGCCTCTTATGTGGCGAGTTTCAGCCGGCACCCTAACCAGGGCTTCAGCCTCAGCTATCGAACGCAGCCCGAACGAACCTTGTGCGGCCACCGGCTCCACGACTCCGTCGTCGATGAAGCGACAGCGGAGCCATTCTTCTCTTTTCTTTGTTGTGAAATCCGTGTCGAGGCGAACAAGCGTTGTTTTCGGCAACCGAGAGTTACCGCCTAATCGCATGAGCGCAGGCCTCACGAATAATTCGAAAGTGACAAATGCGCTTGCGGGATTTCCGGGAAGTCCGAATAAAGGCTTACCTTCGATTATTGCGAAAAGAAATGGTTTTCCAGGCTTGATCGAAACTCCGTGAAAAACGATTTCTCCGATTTCATCGACGGCACGGGCGAGAAAGTCATAGTCGCCCACTGATGCGCCGCCGGAAACCACGATCGCATCGAAAATACCGGCGCACTCTAAAAGCACATCTCGCAGCATATCGAAATCGTCACCGATTGATTTGCAATCACATTCGCAGCGCGCCGACTCCACCTGCGCCCTCAGCATCGGCGTGTTCGAGTCGTAAATCTGATATTCGGATGGCGTGGGGGAAACCTCGTTCCCGCTTACGACGACCGCCACCTTCGGTGTCGCGAACGCCTCAATTTCCAAGACTGCTTGGGAGGCGAGCAGAGCCAGCGCACCAGCGCTGAGCACGTCTCCCTCTTTGAGAATGACTTCGCCCTGCGCAAAGTCGGAGCCTGCCGAACGAACGCCCTGACCTTGTGGCGCGGCCTGCAAAAGGGTTACCGAGTCGCCGTCTCCCGTCGTATCTTCCTGGTACGCGACGGCATAGGTCGGCTCGAGAAGCGGTGCGCCCGTAAAGACCCTCAGCGCTTCGCCCTTGGAG
>JAICGT010000268.1 GCA_025922995.1 Fimbriimonadales bacterium | reverse complement strand
CATGAGCCGCCTCCACCACAACTTCCCCCGCCGCCCTTGCCCTGCCGATCGAAGAAGCCGTTCACCGAGGCGTTGATGATCAAGCCAATCGCAGCAACCGCGATGCCCAGAATGAGCAGGACCTTTCCTGTCGCCCCTGATTCGTCCTGTAGGAGACTGCAGCCGGCGGCGCCGATACCGAGAGCGAGCATTACTGATGCGCTTGCAGTTCCCGCCCTAAAACGAGCTTTGTCGATCATCCAGTATCGCGATGTATCGATCCGCCGCCACGCGGCCGCGTTAGCGAACCTCGAATCAGCCGCCGGCCATATATCAACAGGCGGTTCTTCCCCGAAAAATGTCCGGTAGCTCTCTTTCGTTTTCTCGTACCAATCGACGAACTTGTCTCCTTCCGCCTTGCCGCCTTTCGTCGGGCCGTGGTGAAGCGGCCGGCGCAGGACCTCGCGGCACATGCGCGTCCAGTAAGACTCCGTGTAGACCATGTGCAGATGCCAAGCTTGGTCGACTTGATCCGAGGGCGTGCACTTGTGCCCCGCGGTCATGCAAAGGAAGGCGAAACGTTTATACTCGTCGATCACTCGATCGGTATAGGCATGCGACCAGCCGTTCTCGCGGGCGAGGCGTTTCGCGAATGTTAACTCCGCCGCCCCGTCGTCGATCTCGAAGTCCGCAATCATGGACCACAGTTCTCTATGTTCAGACTTCATGCCGATACATCCTCAAGCCAAGTACGCTGGCAAGCATCGGTTCGCTTCACGCAGGCCGCCCAGGGAAAATAGTGCGCTTTCTGACGCCGCTTGCGACGGGTCGAATTGACCCTAGCGTTTGGCGAATCTGCGCCGCGACAACGCGAAAACTCCCAGACCGCCCAGCACCACGAAGGTCGATGGCTCGGGCACGACCGAGGACATGTCGGCGAACGCCCAACCGATGTCGATATCGCCGGTCAAGGTACCGCCGGGCGTCGGGCAATTGAGCATGCTCACTCTGATGGCGCTGGAGCCGGAGGGCAATGTCCAATTCATCGCCACCCTAAACCAGCCGCCGCTAACAAAATCGTGAGAGATGACGACTGTGCCGTAACCCGGGTTTGTCGGAAGGCTCACCGGCGCGCCCATGAACGTCATGTCGACATTGTCGTATACCAATGTCCTTTGCCAATCCGGCACAAAAGTCTCGGGGTCGCCGCCCTCAAGGAAGACCGAGTTCTCGATCGCCTCGAAAGTCAGTGTAAAAAACGAGCCGTTGGGGTCACCGACTACGAGGTCACCGTCTTCGATCCTAATGCTCGCCGAGGTCCTCCTTCCCGAGCCAGGGCCGCCGTTGACATCGCTTGCCAGATTGGCAGTCAGCGCACCCGCGGAGAGCCTGTAGGCGGAACCGTGGTCCCAAAGCGTGGAAGCTACGAAGAAATCGTCGTTATAGACAGGCGGTGCGTATCGTACCGCGGACCAACCTTCTACCAGATTGGGCTGTATCTTCGCGGCAAGCTCGACAGAGCTCGAAGCTTGGTCGAAATACCACTCGCCAGCTTGAGCCGCAGAAATCGAAACTACAATCAGTGCAAGGGCTGCAACTCCTCGCCTGTACCGTGTAAGTCTCATTTTGAATCCTCCTCGCAACTCCGGTTAACGAAGTTGGTTAACGATGAGGACGCCCGCAACGGCACTGACGTTCGGTACAATTCAAACACTTCAAGACAGGAAGGTGTAACGAATGACGGATTCGACGCTTTCCACCCGCTATGACCCGAAGCAGGTGGAAGAAAAATGGTATGAGATTTGGGAGCAGAACGGACTGTTCCAACCGCGCCCCGGCACAAAGGGCGCCTACACGATCACAATCCCGCCGCCCAACGTCACCGGCTCGCTGCACATGGGCCACGCGTTGTGCTACGCGGTGCAAGACGTCCTCGGCCGGTACAAACGGATGCAGGGCTACGAAGTGCTTATCCTGCCCGGCACGGACCACGCCGGCATAGCCACGCATAAGGTTGTCGAGGCGCAGCTCAAAGAGGAAGGCTTGACGCGCTACGACCTCGGCCGAGAGAAATTCGTCGAGCGCGTTTGGCAATGGAAAGAAGAGTCCGGCGGAACGATCCTGCGGCAATTCAAGCGCCTCGGCTTCGCATTCGATTGGAGCCGCGAGCGCTTTACGATGGACCCCGCTTATCACGATGCGGTTTTGCGCGTGTTTATCGAATGGTTCGAGCGGGGGCTGATTTATCGTGGCAAGCGTGTGATTAACTGGGACCCGGGGCTACGCACCAGCGTCAGCGATATCGAAATGAACGACGAGGTGCGCCGCGGAAAGCTGTACCACATCAATTATCCGTTCGCCGACGGAAGCGGCCACGTTACGATCGCGACCACGCGCCCGGAAACGATGCTCGCCGACGTCGCAGTTGCCGTTAATCCGAAGGATAAACGCTATGACGGATTGGTCGGGAAGAAATTAATCCTGCCGATATTGCGCGTCGAAATTCCGCTTGTTGCGGACGAGTATCCCGATCCGGAATTCGGCACCGGCGCGGTGAAAATCACACCCGCGCACGATCCGAACGATTTCGAAGTCGGCAAGCGAATGGGCTTGGATTTCAATGATATTACGCAAGTACCCGTTTGCATCGGCGAAGACGCAAAAGTCATCGCCGAAGGCACGCCTTTCCACGGCTTGGACCGCTTCGAGGCGCGCAAGAGAATCGTCGAAGAACTTGAAAAAGAAGGCTATCTCGAGAAAGTCGAAGACTACGACATTCCGCTAAAAATCAGCGACCGCAGCGGACAAGTAATCGAGCCTTTGTTAAGCGAGCAGTGGTTCTG
>JAICGT010000267.1 GCA_025922995.1 Fimbriimonadales bacterium | reverse complement strand
GTTCGACGAGGTCGACACCGTTCGCATGTATTGCGGCGGCCTTCCGCAGAATCCGAAGCCGCCATTTAATTACAAACTCGTTTTCAATGTTGAAGGTTTGGTTGCGGAATATACCGACGACGCGATTGCAATTCGAGACCGCAAGATCGCCCACATTCCCACGCTAACGGACCTCGAAGAAATCGAATGGCCGGAACTCGGGAAAATGGAAGCCTTCGTTACCAGCGGCGGCACCAGCACGGCGCCTTATTCTTTCGAAGGAAAACTAAATACATACGAATATAAAACGATCCGCTTCCCGGGCCATTGTGAGCGCATGCGAATTTTTATGGACTACGGTTTTTGGGGCGAAAATAAAATCGCCGTAGACGGTACCGAAGTTCGTCCGCGCGAAGTGTTCCACATTCTTATGAGCGAGGGCCTGCGCGATGACACTGACCATGATCAAATCCTGGTTCGCGCATTTGCTACCGGTAAGAAGGATGGCAAAGAGGGCCGGCATCAAATTGATATTTGGGACAAGCAGGATCCCAAAACCGGATTTAGCGCCATGGAGCGTATGACCGGTTTTCCGGCGGCTATCTACGCGCACGAAATCGCCAAAGGCAACGTCCAGCACGGCTGCGTCCGCTACGAACTCGCGATTCCCGGCACCGTCGTCGTCGACGGGCTGCGCAAACGCGGAATCGAGATCAAGGAGTCCTAGCGAACGCGTTACTTCACGTACCGTATCATTTCGCGGTCGATGCGGGCAGTCCACGGCCAAACGAGAACGGGAGTGTCGACACGGTATTCCAGCCTGAGCCGAATTTCGCGGCCCGGGCCGATGTAGTTCACAGGATTGGGTATGGGTAGGATCACGTAGCGATCCGGGCTGCCGCCAGCAGGCAACACGACGTTCGATTCGAGGCTCGTCCATGTGGAAGCCGAGAAGTTATAGACTTCCACCGACTGCTTCACGCCACTGACGTTCGCACGCGATTCGAGGATCACGCCCATTTGCGAGGGGTTTTCCGTTGGCGCCGTGTGCTTCACGATGATCGAAACGGGCGCCTGCTGGTTCGACAGCACCGGTCCCGGTGCAATGCTCCAGTAGCCGTCGCCGCTGTGCATCATCGCGAGTCTGCTGTGCTCCGTCGTGCGTCCCCGAATTAGGTCCGCCGAGTCGTGGTCGATGCCGTTATGATAGCGGGTCAGTCGAACGGGATCGGTGGGGGCATCTTGTTCGAGCATGAACATGTCGCTCAATTCCCCCACGGCGAGCCTAGAGTTCGGAAGAGCGCCGATATATGCAGATATTGCGGCATTGCCTTTCAGCCGAGCAAGCTGACCCGCTTGCGACCGGTGCGTGAGCCAGTTCCCGATTCCATCAACCGCGGACCCGTACGGCGCCGAGGACGGCGTTAGGGCACCCGTCCATAGCTCGTTTCCCGCCAAATCGAGCCTGTGCGCCGATACGCGAGTGGTCACGTATACCTGGCTGCCATCACAGTTCACGGACTGAACGATATCAGGAAAGGACATGGTCCAGGCGAGGGACGCGTCCTCGTTATACCGTCGAACCATTCCTGCCGCCGGCGTACCAAGATACACTTCTTTGTCCATCCCCAAAGCGGTAACCCACTCACCGGTAGCATGCGGAGCGGTCAGGCTCCGAACCACGTTGCCCGCGGAATCGTACACGGCCATTTTTTGTGCTTGGAAAATGGCGACGTTACCGTCCACGTCACGTTTGAGAAACGGATCGGCTTGCGATCCAAGAAAAGCGTTGCGCTGCCACTGGAGCGCTCCGTTCGTGCCGAATTTGGCGATGATTCCTTCGTCGTCCCACGAAGCTCCCGATACGTATTGATCGCCGTTCGGTTCGACCAGCATATCGGTCGACCAGTGAAACCTCTCGAAATTCCACCTAGACCACAGCTCGAGGCCACTAGGGCTGAACTTGCGTGTGTAGCCGTCAGGTTCGTGGTACAAGCGCTTGACGGTCACATACAAGTTTCCCGAAGCGTCCAGCCCCATAACCGAATAGGTGCCGTCGATAAAACCGGTCTGCCAAAGGATGCCGCCGGTGGTCGAGAGCCTAACTACGCGGCCGGCCCTTTGTGATGGTCCCTTCGGGTTGATGTCAAACAGCATGACGGAAGCAAAGGCGCCGCCGTCCCCGCTTGGAATCACGTCGAGGTAGGTGCTCGGAACCGGGTCGCCGAATCCCTCGGGCATCCACTGGGTCTGCCAGATGACATCATCGCCGAAAGCGGCGGTAGCTGCAAGCGCCAAAACTGACGACAGTAAATACTTCATATTCTCTCCTGCGGTATATGCGCGTTGTTGAATCGCGAGGCAGAATCGTCTGTCAATTCAAGTATACGATAACCGCTCCGCCTACTCTTTTGCGTTTCCTGACCCGTCCCACCAATCTCTTCGCAGTCCGATCGCCGTTGTGACGTATCGCTTTGCAGAAGGACTATTTATTCAGCCGCGCTCGCTGGGTTTCCGCGTCGGAAAGCAGGAGGAATTCGGCGACCGGAGGCCCTTCCGCAGCGTGCTGCAACCCAAACAGTCGTCGTTTGCCTTCGAACTCTCGCCACTCGTACGGTGTTCCGGTCACCGGGTCGGCAGCCTGCACTCCGAGCTTCGCGAGCTCTTCGATCGTTGGCCAGTGCTTGCCCTGCATGACCTGCCTCCTGGAGTGAAGAGTTGCCCAAAGCGAAGCAAACGACGCGCGCAGTTCCAACTCTTGCACCTTTAGGAAGCGAGCAAAAGGGCGAACGCTGCTGAAAGTTACAAGGCTCGGTTCGGTCGACTTCAAGAACTCGCCATTATC
>JAICGT010000266.1 GCA_025922995.1 Fimbriimonadales bacterium | reverse complement strand
TGCGCCAAGCCGACGCGTTCGAGCAGGTCGAACTCACACGGCAGCCCGCGCAACTGCGATGAGAACTCGAGATGCTCTCGCCCGGACAATGCCGGATATAACCGCAGGTCTGCTGCCGCATAGCCCATCTCGACCCTGCGGTCCAACCCGGTCGTTACCGATCCTTCGGACGCCGGCTCCAACCCGGCGAGCAGTTTGAGCAGCGTCGATTTGCCCGATCCGTTCGACCCGGTCACTATCAGGCAAGATCCCGCCTGTACGTCGATCGACACGCGGCGAAACACCCACTGCTTTGCATACCGCTTGCCCAGCCCCTCGCACGAGATCACGGCGCTTAGTATAGAGGATTGCCTAGTTTGAAACTACTTTCGTTCAACAGTTGTCTATCCTTGCAAGGAGAGTGATCATGAAAACCATCTTGATTTTCGCCGCTGCCGCCGTTGGGATCGGCGGACCGACCGTGGCTGCGATAGGCAGCCGAGCCGAGGCGCCCAATCCAGAGAGACCAAACGTTGTTCTCGCAGGCGTGACATGGGAGAACTCCCTCGAAGCTGCTCTCGCCCGGGCAGCAAAAGAGAACAAGCCGGTGCTGCACTTGCAAATGTTCGGCAACCTCGACGACGAATTCTGCTGAACGAACGCCCGAACGCTGAGAGCCGTGTCGCTCTCTGATGAAAACTTTGTGTCGTTCCTGATGAACGACGTTATCCCGTCCTGGGAAAACGTCCGCGACCCGATCAAAGTCGATCTCAACATGGGGGACGGCCGCACCGTGCACCGCACCATTGGTGGCAACACCGTGCTGTACTTGGTCGCACCAAACGGATACGTGGTCGACGCCTTTCCCGGGGTTTATCGACCCGAGGACATCCTCCCTGAGCTATCCAAATCCCTGCAGATCGTAAATCGCCCGACGTCGGAATGGACTGAATACCACCGTGCCGCCGTCAATCCACCGCTATGGCAAACGTCCATGAATATGGGGAAGAGCATGGTTGAGGCGCCCTTGATCGAGAAGCTTGGTTTGACGCCACCTGCGGACGAAGTTGCGATCGTGGTCGATGAGAGCCATATCCCGCGAACGAGGCAAGAAGCAAGGCTACTTGTTGGAGCCGCAGACAATGAAACTGATCAGCAGGTGGCAAACAATGCAGTTACAATTGATTCGCTAACCAATCTGAGAGACCTGCGACCGCTCGTCCACGCTCTGCTGTCCAATAGGCTCCGGACACCTGCATACCTCAAGGTAGAGATGTTCAAGGAACTCCTCAAGATTCCCATCGACGACCCGAACCTCGGCCTAACCGATGTCCTGACACCCGGCGGCGGATAGCAACCTACCGGCCGGTCAAATAGCTTGCGCCGTGGTTCGTTGCCTGCGGCGCAACCGTGTCGGGAGTTGTCGGCGCGAGAATAAAAGCAAACTTCAGCGGAAACTCACCCTTCGGCGGGTTCGGTGTGTAGTTGCTTTGACCCCAGGCTGTGGTATCTGCAACACCTTTGAAGCCGACGACACGCTCGCCGCTAAATCGGATTTCAGCGGTCAGCTTCCCCTTCAAACCTCGTTCGCGCTTTGCGGTCGCCATCGCAAAGGACCCTTCCAAAGTCACGACGTCGCCCTTGCGTGAAGCGCTGAACGACCGCTCGCTAATCTCCTGCGGCCGCCACATGTCGGGCTCACCGCGAATCGCGTCGTTGAATACAAACCTGCACAACCTCAACGAAAGCGTGTCGGCGACTTGCCCCTTTACCAGCGCCGCCGATTCCGAAGCAAGCAGCCAGAAGTGGTCGCGCTGCACGTTCTCGTTTGCGGAGTCGGCGCCCTTCGGCACAGGCATGATGCGTTGATAAACCCGGAGCACCGTGGCCCCAGCAGGCGGGTCGGGGATTCCGTCTTCTTTCGGCTGTATCTGAAGGACGTCCCTGGAAGCGACGGATCGGTACTGTGTCAGGCCGCTCCTCATGAAACCGAGCACGCGGTCTACGTCGCGGTTGTTGTTCCAACCGTACGCGCCTCCCGCCGCGTCGACCACATAAAACCCCTGCGTCGTCTCGTTGCGCTCGCCGCGCAGATTGACTTTGCGAACTGTGTCCATGAACCAATTGGACTCGGCGGACTTGCGCCACTGAAGCGAATGCGTATTGCCGGCGTAAGGAATGAACTGCCGCAACTGCTCGATCACACGATCATCCGAGAAAAGGAACCGACGGTCCCAGAGCCCGTTGTTTCACGTGCAGCCCATCGGGTGCCCGTTCATGATCCACATAAAGATCGGCTTGTCAACCTTCTGTGCATCGATGCGGGCTTGCGTCAAGTTGGTTCGCCAAGGAATCGAAAGCCATTTCTCCTCCGACGGTTTCGCGACAATCTCCGCGATGCGCTCATCGAGATCCGATCCCAGGGTCGAGAGGATGAGAAAAGCGAGCATGACAGTAGTGTAACGCTTCGCTGAACGGTTTCGTATCCAACGACTCGCCCTGGGCAGCAACGCCGTAGTAGACCCGGACACGATCATTGGTTAAACTAAGCCCAAATGCCGACCACCGAACTCATGCGCGACTTGACCGACGCGGGAATAGCCTTCGGAAGTTTCCTGGCGGTCGCCCTGATCCTTCGCTGGACAATGCACCTGATCGTCAAGAAGCTGCCATGGCGCAACAATGCATGGTTCAAAGCCGCGTTCCGGCCGATCAGGAGCTTTCTCGTGTGGACGCTCGTGATGACCGGCTTCCACACCGGCTCCCAGAGCCTTCAATATGTTGCTGAAAGGCCCGCCCTTTCGTTATGGCTGGGGCGCGGCCTCGGAATCGCATGGATAATCCTCGCAGC
>JAICGT010000265.1 GCA_025922995.1 Fimbriimonadales bacterium | reverse complement strand
GATGCGACCCGCCTTCTTCAGCAGCGCAACCTTATCGGCAAACGAAGCCGGCACCTCCGGCTTCAAGAGGTCGTCGATTTCGTCGGCGATTTCCTGCACGTCACCGACGCCGAGCGCAATCGCCATACGCTTCTCGCTGCCCATCGTGTTGATGGCGACCGGCATGCCGTAGCCCGTCGGATTCTCGATGAGCAGGCCCGGCCCGCCGCCCGGCATTTTCATGCACCTGTCGGCGACTTCGGTGATCTCGAGGTTCGGGTCTAGCGACGTTGTGATCTTCCTCAGTTCGCCCTTGGAGTCGAGGGCGGAGAGGAATGCTTGAAAGTCGGCATGCATGCGCGGTTACGATACCCGTACACCACTTCCCGCCCAACGACTTGGAGGGACTTGACCGGGTTGAAAGAAGAAGCAGCCACGAGACGTGGCTGCTTCGGGAGAACTGTGACCTTAGCTGCGTCGGCGAAGCGCGATCAGCCCGGCGAGGCCGATTCCCAAGGCGACGAACGTGCCCGGCTCGGGAACGATACTGATGTAAGCGGCACCCGAGAAGACCTCGCTTGTTGCCCACGGAGTCGCTTGCATCGAATACGTCTGCGTTCCGAAGTCCCAGCGATACAGGTTGCCGGTTGCGCTCGCATCATCTTCCAGCAGCCATGCCGCGCCGCCTCCGATTGCCAAGCCGTCGATGTCCGTCTCGCCCGCCGGGTAACTCGCAACGTGTTCTCGCACAAACCCGTTGTTCGGGTCATACGAAGCCAGACTGCGGGTCGCGGTGCCATCGTCCGTCGCATAGAACAGACCGTTGCCGGCGTCGAAGCCGCTGTTGGCTTGTCCCGTCGTTGTCGGATATGCGTGTACCAGGGTGGCCTGCGCAGTCACCGGATCGATGCTATAAATGCCTTCCGGATCGGCGACCGTGTTCCCGACCCTTGAGCCGTACAGCACGCCGTTCATGAAGCCAAGGCCCTCCATAACAAGCGTCGCGCCTGAAGTCGCGCCGGTGATCAACGTGCCGGAACCGATTTCGCCAAACCCGTTGTAGTTCCATCGGCTCAGTGTGGAGCCCTCGGAAATATACAGAGTCTGCGATGCGTCATCGCCTGCTGCACCCCAGACTTCCACGCCAAGACTCACCGGAGTCATGCTTGCCATGTTGTTGGGGTCGACAAGATAGCTCGATACCGTGCTGTCGTCAACGCCGATAAAGACGAAGTCACCGACCAACCCGGCCATCGCGGAAGTAGACGCCAATGCGCCTGCCAGCACAATGGTGCCTCGTGACACTAATGTGTTTTGATTTTTCATTTGATTACTCCTATGGTGGATTTCATAACCACCTACTGAAAATAGTCCGGCGACGGGCCATCTGTGACGCCAATCATTCAGAAACAAGGGATCGGTCCGTGGCGTGCACTAAAACCCACCCTAGAATTACAATCCGCTCGGGTCTCACGGAAGTTGACGCCATAATCGCGGTGATGCCGATTGTCCGCGTCGAGACCGCAATCGCAGCCTCGCCGGAGGAGTGTTTCGACCGCGCGCGGGACGTCAACCTTCACGCCGCAAGCACCGCCGGATCCAAAGAACGCATCGTCGACGCGCCCGCGAGCGGAATGCTCGAACTCGGCGACGAGGTCGAGTTCGAGGCCGTCCACTTCGGAATCCGCCAGAGGCTTCGTTCGAAGATCGTCGAGTTCGACCGCCCAAGGATATTCGTAGACGAGATGCAGCGGGGAGCATTCAAACGGCTCCGCCACACGCACGAGTTCGCAAGAACCGAGAGGGGCACGCTGATGATCGACGAGCTGGACTTCGCCTCGCCGTTCGGGTTGCTCGGCGCAATTGCCGACAAACTGTTCCTCGCCGGTTACATGCGTCGCTTTATGTTGGCTAAGAATGCCGAGCTCAAACGGCTGATCGAGTCCGAACTACGATGAAGCCGCGCCGCGCGTCTTTTCGACCACGCTCTGCAAGAACGCAGCGTTCGAAGGCGTTCGCTGTAGCAGCCGAATCAGCGACTCGGTAGCTTCCACGCTCTCCCGCTGGTTCGCTAGCAAGCGGTGCAGGTGATACACGGCCTCCAGAGCCTTCGGGTCGAACAGCCTTTCTTCGGCTCGCGTCGAAGACCGCTTGACGTCGATCGCCGGCCAAATTCGCCGTTCGGCGAGATCTCGGTCGAGCGCCAACTCCATGTTGCCCGTGCCCTTGAACTCCTCGAAAATCGCTTCGTCCATGCGGCTGCCCGTGTCGATCAGGGCAGTCGCGATGATCGTGAGGCTTCCGCCTTCCTCGATGTTTCGCGCAGAGCCGAAGAACCGCCGCGGCCGATACATCGCCGAAGGATCGAGGCCGCCGGTACCTGTTCGTCCGCTCGGATTGACCGTAAGGTTGCTTGCGCGGGCCATTCGTGTAATCGAATCGAGCAGGATGACGACATCCTCGCCGACTTCGACCAGGCGCCTGGCCTGCTCAAGACAAAGCTCCGAAACTCGCATGTGGTTTTCGGCGGGCTCGTCGAAGGTGCTGGAAATCACCTGCCCTCGGACGCTGCGGCGCATGTCGGTGACTTCTTCGGGCCGCTCGTCCACGAGCAGCACCATGAGTTTGATCTCGGGGTGGTTGGCTTCGATGCTCGCCGCGATCGTTTTGAGCAGCATCGTTTTGCCCGACTTCGGCGGAGACACGATGATGCCGCGCTGCCCCTTGCCGATGGGACAAATGAGGTCGATGATCCGTGCCGCGATCTTGTTCGGCTCGGTCTCCATGTTGATCCGCTCGTTCGGGAAGATCGGCGTGAGCTTATCGAAATCGGGCCGCTTCAGGATGCGAT
>JAICGT010000264.1 GCA_025922995.1 Fimbriimonadales bacterium | reverse complement strand
GCGGTGTCGACCGGCGACGCCAAGGAGGTCATCGAGGCGGTCGAGGAAACCGTGCGCCGTGGCAAGGAGCCCCGCTCGGTGCTCGAGGGCTTGCTCCTTCGCTTGAGCGACCTGACGTACGCCCTCGTCCGTCCCGAGGACAACGGCAGCAATCCGGAGTGGCACGCCGCGGCGCATTCGCTGGCTTCGCGCATTGGCGTGTCGAACCTATTCCGCTATCGTGCCGCAATCGCGGAGGCGCACAAAGAAATCCGTGACGTCACGCTGCCTCGGCTCTGGCTGGAGCTGACCCTGTTGAAGCTCACTCAGCCCCAGGGCGAAACGACTCGGCCCCAGGGCGGAACGGCTCAGCCCCAAGGCGGAACGGCTCAACCCCAGGGCGGAACGGCTCAGCCCCAGGGCGGAACGGCTCAGCCCCAAGGCGGAACGGCTCAGCCTCAGGGCGGAACGGCTCAGCCACGGGGCCCGATGGCTGCGGGCGAGGGCGTACCGCCTGACGTCGCCGACGCCTGGAGCCGAACGGTCACGGAGCTTTCGGAGAAATGGCGCGGCACGGGCAAGATGCTGGAGGGCACGTACGCACACCGTGTCGAGGGGCAGACGCTGTTTGTGCGGTTCAGCCATGCCTCGCAGTACGCGCGGTTGAAATCCAACCCGGCCGGGCAGACTAAGATCGCGGACGCTTTTCGAACCTTGATCGGCCCTGATTGGAACTTGCGGTTCGAGGCCGACGAGCCGAGGATCAACGGCGATGCGACGAAGGCTGCCGAAGGGGCGGAGCTGGCTGAGTTGGTCGAAAGCGTGTTCGACGCGACCCCTGAGGCGTAGCCGAGCGAGTTATTCACATTCATCTCATTTTTTCTTGATTTATTTACTCGCATTATTTTGTACATTCATCTCGCTCACTTTGGGACTGCTCGCACCAGATCGGCTGATTTACTCGGGGGAGATACCGGGTTTTTGTCAGTTTTCGTATGCGCAATGTGAATTTCGGATTGACATACGACATACGGCGTACGACATGCGACAGGATCGGTTTGGTCGGCTGGGCGCATTGCGAAGCGTTGCCTCTTACCATATAGGACACGAGAAGGGCGAAAGTAAACCAAATTCGATGCGAAAATGTGAGAGAATGCTCTGCGGCAGGTCTTGCCCCCTCCGTTTGGTTCGTCTGTACGCGCATGGAGTTGGGAATCCGCCTCGGTGACCTCGGTGGTCATCAGTTCGAGAACGGCAATTCTGACACCCCAATCACTGGCACACGCGGCGACAGCAACGCTCCCACGGACGAGAGGAATGACAGCTGAATCCTTTTGGAACCGTTTCATCCTCTCATCCGTACCACCCAGAGCTCCCTAAAGGTATGGCATCCCCACTCCGGCCGTTGTGCCGGGAATCGCTATACGGAGTTTGAGTGGCTCGGACTTGCGAAAGTTCCGGTTCAGGACTTAGAACGTGACCTTCCACGCGCTCCCGAACGGATCCAAGATCAGCCAGTACTTCTCGTTGGCGCTCTTCGCGAGTACGACGAACTCGCTGCCGAACGGCTTCCACTTGCGATCGGAATCCCGGACATAGAGGCGGTCAGTTTGGGCCATGACCTTGCCATGCCAAAGGAACGCATTGAGGCCGACGCCTTCGGGCCGTTCGGGTTGGGCAGCCTTGATCGCCGTTTGTGACCCGAGTCTGCCGATAATCACGTTGCTCGGACCCTGTGCGAGAAGCAGCTTGCTCCTCGGGTCGAAGTCGCTAAATCCACCTGGCGCACAAATGCCTAGCCTCCGCGTCGTAGGTCGCTCGCCGGAGAATCGTACTTCTGCGACTACGGACGGTTTGTTGGGCGTCGATGGTTGCCATCCGGCGTGGCAGATATACCATTTTGGTGCGGCGCCGCTGATGCTCACGCGCATTAGTTTTGCGCCGCCGGCGGCCCTGGTCTGTATGTCCGTATCGAAATTGGGCCGCTTGCCGCGCTTATTGAGGTTGACGATGGTCAGCCTCAACAAGTCGCCCAGATACATTCCAACAAACATCTGATGCGAATTCGCGGCGAACACATCGCGAGTGCCACGATCCATCGGCCGGGCTTTTATGTCTTCAGAAACGTGCGAGTACTGGCTGGTGGTAAGCGATAACGGCTTTCCATCGATCAGGAAAGTTAAAATATCCTCGCGCTTCGCAAAAGCGGGGTTATCAAAGTAGTACTGTCCGATTCTCCCTTCGTTTACGAACACGCATCTGCCGTCGTCCGAGACTACGGAGATACCGTCTCTTGATCGCAAACTGCGCCGCGCCGTTTCAGCCATGTCCTTGTCTGCGATACGCTCAATGGCGATGGCGCCTGGCACTGTCGGCGGCGACGTTGCAAGTATTAAAGAAATGATTAGCATTTTCGCGACCTCCTTCAGGGTGCGATATCGTAAGCTAAATTGGTAAGCAACAAGATGAATGGCATCGTCGCGGCGCCGGCGTTAGCAACTCGCACGTTCAGCACTGCCTGGAAAGGAAAGCCCAAGACCAACGCACCGCTCTCGGTCAAGTTGACGATGTTCAGGCGAGGATCGGTCCCGTTCGGGTTCGTCCAAAAAATCGGCGGAACATGTCGGTCCGGTGTGTTGATCCACATCGAGATATCGGCAGCGCCAAAATACTCCCCCGCAGTCATCTTTGCCAATAGATAAGCGTTCAGCAAGCCGGACGATTCAGGGTCGCAAGTGATCACACACTGATAGTTGAGATCGACTCCAAATAGACCTCCGTTCCTGGTGGCATGGTCGTCGACTGGCGGAAAGGCTAGCTCCTCCTCTCCGCCTTCTACGCAACAGTCGATTTGACGCGTGC
>JAICGT010000263.1 GCA_025922995.1 Fimbriimonadales bacterium | reverse complement strand
GGCCCTATGGCTTCGATTGGGAAGATTGGGGACGCATCGATGCGATGGAGGTCCTCACCGACGCCCAGAAGCGATACAGGACTGAACCAGCGCGAACCTACCTTACCGGACACTCGATGGGGGGCCACGGCGCGTGGCAGGTAGGCTCCCACTTTCCCGGAAGCTTCGCCGCCGTGGCGCCGAGCGCCGGCTGGGCGACGTTCTGGTCGTATGTAGGCGGAGGCAGCAAGCCTATGAATGAAGCCGACCCCATGCAGGAGATACTCGGAAGAGCCCTCAACCCCAGCGACACCATCGCTCTGGCAAGAAACCTCGGGCCATTGCCCGTATACATCCTGCATGGAGACGCCGACGACAACGTCCCACCTTCCGAGGCGCGGCTCATGGCAAGCGAGCTCGGGAAATTCCATCACTCGTGGAAACTGTTCGAAAAGAAGGGCGCGGGCCATTGGTGGGACGACAGCGATGAACCCGGGGCGGCTTGCGTGGATTGGCCTCCGATGTTCGATATGTTTGCCGCTTCGCGCGTGAGCAGCGACAAGTCGACCCGCCGGGTTCGGTTTTCAACGATGAACCCCGAGAACTCCGCAACCATGCGGTGGGCGACCATCGTCGCTCAGCGCAAGCAGATGGCGCCGTCGTCCATCGACCTGCTGACTGACCCGCACATGCGGCGTTTTTCGGGCACGACCCAAAACGTTTTTCGAATGGCGCTTCGCGTTGGCCACTTAGAAGCAGGCAAACCCGTATCGATAAATATCGATGGCACCGCAGTCGCGGACATCCGTTGGCCACTGGGCGATACCCTGCTTCTTGAACGAGCCGGGGACGAATGGAAAGTGGTCGAAGGCTTCCCACCGAATGACAAGAGCCCATTTCGTTCGAGCGGTTTCAAGAACGGATTCGATCGGCAGATGGTTTTCGTATACGGAACGAAGGGCAGCGCCGAGGAAAACGCGTGGGCGCTGAATCGCGCACGGTTCGACGCGGAGGCTTTTTATTACCGAGGCAATGGCTCTGTAGATGTTATGGCCGACACCGCCTTCGGCTCGACGGTTTCCGTCGATCGAAGTGTCGTTCTGTACGGCAACGCGTCGACGAACTCCGCGTGGAAATCCTTATTGGCGGGCTCGCCGGTAGATGTCAGCCGCAACTCTGTGAAGGTTGGCGAGACCGTTCGCGCCGGTACCGACTCGGCAGCCATCTTCACTCGACCGCGGCCGGGCAGCCTGGTCGCCAGCGTTACCGCAGTTTCGGGTTCCGGCATCGAAGGTATGCGCCTTACCGAAAGGCTCAACTACTTCTTCGCCGGTGTCGCCTTTCCTGACTTCTTTATCGCCGGGCCCGAAATGCTGGAGACAGGCTACGCCGGCGTTCGCGCCGCAGGCTTTTTCGACACCGACTGGAAGCATGGTAACGACGTCGTGATCCGATAACGAAACTGGCGCGCCCGAAGGGATTCGAACCCCCGACTTCCTCCTCCGGAGGGAGGCGCTCTATCCGCTGAGCTACGGGCGCACTGACCGCAGGATACCGGAAGGTCTACCGCTGGTCCAACGGGTCCACGCGGACGACGATGACCGTCGCGTTGTCTCGCCCGCCTGCCAGCAACGCGTCGTTCACGATCCGCCACGCGGCTGCTGAAGGGCCGAGTGACGTCGCGAGGTCGAGCAGAGCGTCGTCGGGCAGCTCGTTGCTAACGCCGTCCGAACAAAGGATGTAAACGTCCGATTGCTCGACAAGCCAGCGATCGACCTGAGGCTCGACGTCGGGCTCCGCCCCGACGGCGCGGCTCAATATGTGTTTGTATTGGCTGTATTCGGCCTCTTCCGCTGACATGACCCCAAGGCGAACCTGATCTTCGACATAGGTATGTTCCTCTGAAATCTGCTCGATTTCGCCATCGCGGATCCGATAAGCCCGAGAATCGCCGATGTGTGCCAAAACAACTTCGCTCTGAACAAAGGACAACGCGGTTAGCGTGCATCCCATCCCAAGTCGACCTGGGATCGATCGAGATACGTCGCTCACGAACCGATTGGCCGCCTTCGCAGCTGCCATCGCCGCTTCCGCGGGATCGCCGGATCGATGATTGTAATAAACATCGAGAAAAGTTTTTGTGGCAAGTTCGGATGCGATCTGCCCGGCTTCCGCGCCGCCCATGCCGTCGCAAACGACAAACGTCGCGCCCCTCGCTGCAAGTTGACGTTCGTCATCCGGCAAAAAAAACTCGTACTTATCTTCGTTGTTTTCGCGCAATCTGCCGATGTCCGTCTTTGCGCCAAACGTTAGCGACGGTACGACCTTTAACTCAACGACGTCCGCTGCCAGCTCTTCGGCGTCGAATTCGGCAGTCGTTTCGTGTTCAGACATTTTCGATTCTCGCCGAGGTCCTACCGAACACGATCTCGTCGGTCGGTGTCACGGTCATCGGCTCGTTCGCAGCAAGCTTGGCGCCGCCGACAAACGTGCCGTTCGTACTTCCGAGATCGGTAAGCGAAACGCTGTCTCCGACGCTAATTCTCGCATGTGCCCCACTAACGTACGGATCATCCAAAACGATGTCGTTCTCACCGCGACGGCCGATTGTGTTCTCTCCGCTCTTGAGCGGATAACGCTCGTCAGCGATGATGAGGAAGGCCGCTGTTTCTACGGTCGGCTCTTCGGCTTTCGGCAAAGCTTGCGTGGCTCCGGCCGCTCCCGGGACACTGAGCGTCATCGCGTTGCCGGCGAAGACGACTTCATCGCCGTCGCTCAGGTCGACCGGCGCATCGCCCAGCGGCTCGGCGTTGATCGTCGTGCCGTTGCTGCTGCCCAAGTCTCGCACAGTAACTTTGCCGTCTTCAAGCATAACTTCGGCATGTTTTCGGCTGACACGGCCGTCCTGGAT
>JAICGT010000262.1 GCA_025922995.1 Fimbriimonadales bacterium | reverse complement strand
CTTCATGCGTACGAATATGAAAGGAACGAGGCGCGCGTTCTTTCTCGAATTGCAGACCAAGTTGCCCGCGCGATTAGGCACCAGAAGAAAGTGACGACGCTCGAGACCAAGGCACAGAGCCTGGAAGCGGTTACCGAGGTATCCCACCTTATCGCGGGCAGCCCGTACTTGGAAGAAATTCTGCAGCTGCTGGTTAGCTTTACGGCCGAGCGGCTCAATTTTAAGGTCGTCACGGTTCGGCTATTGGATGAGCAGCGAGGCGAACTCGTGTTGCGAGCCACGCAGTCCGAGAGCTGGGCTTATCGACGAAAACGCAGCATTCGAGCGGGCGAGAGTTTTGCCGGGAGGGCCTTGGTCGAGAAGCGGATTATCACACTTGAAGATGTCGTCAATTCTCCGGAATACATTGGCGCGGACCTTGCGGAAGAGCAGGGGCTGCGTTCGATGGTCTGCGTCCCGCTAATCGTTCGAGATAAGGCGATAGGGGTTATGACGTGCTACACGGGTAGTGAGCACCAGTTTTCGAAAGTAGAGCTGTCTGCGTTGGAAGTGCTGGCAAAGCAGGCCGCGATCGCCATCGAGCACGCGAAGCTCGAAGTGCGCACCACTCTCATGCAAGAGATGCATCACCGCGTGAAAAACAGCTTGCAGCAGATCGTCAGCTTGCTGAGGCTGGAACTAACAGAGGCGGGTCATCGCAGCGTCGAGCAAGTAATCAACGACAGCCTGGCGCGCATTTTGGCGATTGCAAACGTGCACGACTTGCTTTCTCGGGAAGATCTCGATCGCGTCGGCATCCGAGACTTGGCGTCGACTCTGGTACAGCACAACCGGTCGCTCATACTGCCGGGCAAGGATATTAAGATCGAGCTGACCGGAGAAAACTTTGCTCTTTCGGTACATCAAGCGACACAGGTTGCACTCATGATTAATGAGCTTCTGCAGAACGCGATCGAGCACGGCTTCGAGAATCTGGACGAAGGCGGCGTTGAAGTCGAAGTATTGAAGCAACAGGACGACGCGATCATACGGGTTGCTAACAACGGTGCGCGTTTGCCTCCGGACTTCGACGCCAACATCGACAGCCATCTCGGTCTCAAAATCGTAACGAACCTCGCCAAAGCGATCGGGGGCAGATTCGTCATCGAAATGAGGTTCGGCAAGACGACCGCAGAAGTTATTTTTCCAACAGACTTGGCTGATATCGGCTAGTCGACGACTTGTATCTCAATCGGAGGGACGATGCCCGCCTCGGCTCCCCTTCGTAGAAGCTCGCGGATTGCGGCAATACCTTCGTCGCCCATGTCGAGCGTGCGTTTGTTGACATACATCCCGACGAACTCGTCGCTTGTTTCACGATCCAACCCGCGCGCGAATTGGAGAGCGTAGTCCAACGCTTTGTCGCGATTGTTCAGTCCAGCGGAAATACTTTCTCGCATGACTCTGCTGACTTCGCGCACAGCGTCGTCACCTAAATCTTTTCGAACTACATTTACTCCGAGCGGAAGAGGAAGCCCCGTCTCTCGGTTCCACCATTTTCCGAAGTCTTCGATGACCACGAGTCCCTCGTTTTGCCAGGTCAACTGGCCCTCGTGGATGATGACGCCCGCTTCGTAGCGACCCTCTTTTACGGCCGGCATGATTTCATCGAAAGGCACGACTTCAAACTTAGGTGAAGGCATCCAGAGATTCAGTTGCAGGAATGCGCTCGTTAGCTTTCCGGGAACCGCGATGACAGTTTCCGCGAGTTCCTCGCGGCTCATTTCGCGCGATGCGATGACCATTGGGCCGTAGTTCTCGCCGAAGCTGCCGCCATGTCGCAAGAGGGCGTATCGGTCGGCGACATAAGCGAAGGCGTGCACTGAGATTGCCGTGCTCTCTAACCTGCCTTCCATCGCCCAGTCGTTGAGGGTCTGGATATCTCGCAGGATATGCTCGAACTCGAAGTCCGATTCGACGGTGCCGCTTGCGAGCCCCCAGAACATGAAGGCGTCGTCGCTGTCGGGGCTGTGTCCGAGTCGGATCAAGGGCTTGCTCATCGGCGCAGAGGTTACCTTGCGGCATACTTACGGGGATGTCTGCAGTTCATGCCACTCAATTGCACGTTGCAACCCGCGGGCTGGTGTTGCCCAACGGCCTGAGAATAGCCTCCGTCGACGTCGATCTTCCGACGCCGGTTTTGCAGGTTAAGCCTCAGATCTACTTGCCTGAAGGAACCGTGGCGAATATCGAAGCGACGATCTCCGCCGCAGATATTCAGGCGTATCTCGCGAAGAAGCGGCCCGGAGGCATTGCGGATATCGTCGTGAAGGCAGAAGATGGTTTGTTGACAGTAACGGGCACCGCACGAATGCTCGTTCCGGTTCAGATCGGAGCGCAAGGAAAGTTAGAGTTTGCCGCTGGAAAGTTGAACTTTATTCCGACCCGTGCCGAGGTGGGCGGCGTGAAAATGCCCGAGGGTCTGGTCCGCGAAAGGCTCGACGAAGTCAACCCGATTATCGACACAACCGGCTATCCCCTCGAGGCCACCGTGCGGTCTATCGAGATCATCGACGGAGTTGTGAAGCTCGCTGCGCAGATCGCCGTTACTGCGGCGATTCCACGCCTGGAGCCTTAGCCGCACGCTTCAGCAAGTCTTCTAATTCCTTCTGCGTTCTGCCGTATGTCGCCCAGTCACCGGCACTGAGAGCCTTTCGGCCCTGCTCGATCAATTGCAGCGCTTGTTGGGCGACGCGCGGATCGAACACTCCCTCTACCGCTGACGGCGATTCAATAGAAGGCTGCACATCTTCGGACGAAGTTAGGAGCCTTAGAGCTCGGTCGTAGCTTTCTGCAAAAACGATCTTGTTCGAATACGCGAGCACAATCAGTTTGAGTTCGGGCAGCGGGCGG
>JAICGT010000261.1 GCA_025922995.1 Fimbriimonadales bacterium | reverse complement strand
CACCGCAAAATTGCGCTCCGCGGAGATTCCGAATGCCGAGAAGACTTGGTCCAGCATCTCACGATGCTGGCCGGTGGCGACGACGGTTGTGCGCATGTCGCTATGCCGCTGCAGCTCCAAAATAACCGGAGCCATCTTGATGGCATCCGGCCTGGTGCCGACAACGGCGAGCGCGTGCTTCACAAAGCCATTCTGGCAGACAAAAAAAGCAGGGCGCTCCTGACGTCGCCCTGCCAATTATCCTACGGGGGAGTTACTGCTTGCGGCTCTTGATCGTGATCGAGTTGTCCCCGTTCACGATAGTGAGCGTGTACGTCGCGTCGTCCGGAAGGTTAACCAGGCGACGCTGCGCAGGTGTGAGTTGGTCATCGAACAGGTGTCCCTGTGACTTCAGTAGGTCCTTCTGTTCGGTTGTCAGGCTCGCGGAGAGTTCCTTCCATCGAGATGATTCCGGCATCGGAATCGCCTCGATTCTGGGCGGCGGCGGCGGAGCGAGGCGGTCGGCTCGAGGAGCGACCGGCGGCTCGATAACAACGTCGGCACGCATATTGCCTTTCGGCCCCTTGAGGTTGAACTCGCGATCTCCGTCCTTCAATCGCAATGATCCGTGTAGGTTGCCGAGCGACTTCAGCAGTTCCCTTTGCCGAGGCGTGAGGTCTTCCGGCACGAGGTGTCCTCGCGACTTCATCAGTTCCTTCTGCTTCGGTGTCAGGCTGTTGAAGAGCTCGTTGCGCTGCTCGTCGGTGAGCATCTTGAGCCGCATGCCTCCCTCCGGCATCATTTCGTGCAAGCGGGGCGCGAGTTCTAGGAGTTCGCCGCGGATTTCCGGATCCATTTCGAACTGAAGGTTGCCGAGGTGCTCTTTGATTCGAGGTGCAATCTCGGCGAGGCGGTCGTGCATTTCCGGGCTCATTTCGAACTTGAAGTCGCCCATGTGCCCTTCGATCATCGGCGCCAGTTCGCGCATCCAATCCTCAGCCACTTCAGGCGCCCATGCCATGCCGTGGCTGTTGAGCGAATACACATCGCCATGTTTCTGCCACTTGCCTCCGACCGCCGAAGCGATCGCGTCCATCACGTCTTTCAGAGGCTTGTCGACGACGTTGATGTTCAGCTTGGTATCGGCCGAAGCATCCGTCTTTTCGATCACGAAGTTCACTCCGGTTCGGCGCAGCCACTGCAATACCTCGTCCATCGAGGCGTTTGTAAGGCTGGCCGTGACTCGCTTATCGAGCGAGGGCGACGGAGCGGGGGTTGCGGGTTGTTGAGTCGCCGTGTAGCCGAGCCAGCCGAGTGTCAGCGTAGCGAGGCCCATCAGCGATCCTGATGCTAATCCCATATTTTCCTCCTTGAGCCGGGCTGTTGCCCGCTTTCTTCTTTAATCGCAAGACGGACGTCAGATAGTTCCAGTCTCCGCGGTCGAGTCCTAGTCCGTCACAAAGTCCATACACTGCGACAATACGAAGTAGAGCCGAATCCGATACTTTCAGTGCCGGCTACTCATAAGGAGTTTCTATGAACATCAAACCTAGCTTATTCTTGTTCACGGCGGCCGCCAGTGGGTCCGCCTTTGCCCAGACGCCCGCGATGGATTGGACGTCGAACGGAACGAACGGCACTTCCATCACCTCAACTAGAGGGTACTCGTTCGACGTAACCGAATCCATCGGCATCATGGTCACCCACTTGTCGTTCTTCGACCATCTTGCGGACGGCCTTGCAGAATCGCATGACGTCGGAATCTGGGACAGCGCAGGCACCCTGCTTGCGTCAACCACAATTGCAGCAGGCACAGTCGACCCTCTGGATGCGACCGGCAAGTTCCGAACGACCGCCATCACGCCGACCTTCCTAGCGGCGGGCGACGACTATGTCGTTGCTGCCGTGTTTTTGAGCGGCTCGGGCGACCTGCAGGCTATCAACATGACCGGGCTCGCCATGGGCGCGGGCCTGGCTTATGGGCAGACGCGTTTCAACAACAACGGCGTTGCCGCGCTCAGCTTCCCGACGAACACGATCGCTCAGGTTGGCCTTCCCGGTGGCTCGTTCCAGTACGGCCCCGTTCCTGAGCCGGCGACGTTTGTCGCGATCGGTTTGGGACTGGCGGCTCTGGCCCTGCGACGCCGAAGCAAGTAAGCCGAGTTTCGTTGGTTCTGGACGGCGCGCGGGAGTTTTCTCGCGCGCCGTTTCTCGTGAGACGCCGACGCGAAGTCAGGACGGGATATTACAGGACCCCTCCTTTGTAATAAGTGGAGGGGCCTTTTGTTGCCTTGGGGGCTCGTGGATGGTCCCTTTTTGGCAAAGGACTTTCATTTGATCTTGTTGCTTTGGACCAAGTAGTTACCGAAGCTCATCCAGCCCTGTGTCTGATTGCCTCCTTGAGTTTTGCCCCAGTACCCCGCATCGATCTGGCAGTATCCGCCGAACCCGGTAGTGCCGTACAAGCGGAATCCTTCCTCATCGATATAGAGGTTGGCGTAGCCCGGCCAAGACTCGTAGTACTTCATCTCCTCGTTCACCGAATACCAGACGCCGTGTGCTTCCACAAACGCACTCTTGCCCGAGAGGTAGAGCTGGGTGAAGTACTGAGGTCGGAAGCTCAATCTGTGCGTACCATAGCCCTTCAGCGTGTCGGTCACGCGATAGGTGAACGAGTCTTTCTGAAAGAGCGAACGATGCAGAACCGGGCCGATGTTCACGGCAACTCCTAAATCCCGAGTGGAACTGCTTACAGGACTCCAACTACGATAGCCCCATTCAACGTTTAGTTGGACAGACTGCGTCGATGCGATTGAGGCTCCGACTAGCGACATGGTCGCTAAAACGAAACTGCGACATGCCATGCGTACCATTTTTTTCTCCAAATAGCCGCGACTTCGGAATCTCTCCTGCGGCAAAGGCCAGTCGCATTCGCTTTTCGAGGCGCGGTT
>JAICGT010000260.1 GCA_025922995.1 Fimbriimonadales bacterium | reverse complement strand
TGCCGGTGGCGATCAAGTATTCCGATGAACTGATGGGCAAGGGAACCGGCGAGGCGAAGTCAGGGACGATCGAGATGGTGATCATGCAGCCGGCTTCGACCAAAGCTATAGCCACGGACGAAGACATCAACAGGTTGATCGCCAACGTCCGTGGCTCGATTGCCAAAGAGCTTGGCCTACTGGAAGTCGTAGGTTAAGACTCCGGTCGCTTTTACCACGATGCCGCCTTCAGTGAAGGGACTGAAAGCCGCTTGCTTCGCTGCTGCTTCGGCTGCCTCACGCAACGGCAGTGGTCCATCCACTGCCTGCGCCGAAATCACCTTTCCATTCTCGTCAACCACCACCCGCACGGTGACGCGCCCACGGGACTTAGTTCGCTTCGCTTCTTCCGTGTAAACGGGCTTCGGCAGTGTAACGGCCTTGGCGTTCAGCACGCCGAATTCCACCGGCTTAGCCGGTTCGTTCGGCGTCTCGTTCTCGCCGATCTCGGTGACCTTGAGAGTCGCGCGTGCGGGTGCGAAGTCGGTGTAACGAACTTTCAGGCGCACGTGCAGGGTGCTCCCGTTGTCGAAAACCAGTTCTTCGTCCGCGTACGAATAGGTCGGAAACCAGTAGCGGCCGTCGATCTGCTCGCGATATGTTTCAACGATTGGATACTTGTTGTTCTTCGTTTCGGGAACGCCTTTGCCCTTGGTTTTGACGATCTGCAGGTCCTGGTCGTCGACCCAGATACGTCCGAGAAACAGCCGCTCTTTGGTCTTCTTCGGGTCCGGCATGACTTTCGGCTGGACGTCGAAGATGTAGAGGTTCAACTCGTCGATCGTCTCTTTGCCGACGTAGCGAATCGTGTATCTGTCGAGCTTCGAGGGTTCGAGCGCGAAGGGTGAAATGCCGCCGAGGTCGTCGATATCTTCCGAGGTCACCTCGGGCATAGAGGGCATCGGGAAGAAGGTAATCTTTTCAAACCGGTTGCCCTGATCGTCAAACGTAAAGTTTGAGACGCGGTGATACTCGCCGATCACTTGCCCGCCCATGCCGAGGCTCTGGATCAGCGCGTCGCGCTTGAACGAGTAGTTATTGAGAGCCCGGCGAAACTCGACCTCCTTGGCGGTGAAAGCCTGGATGATCTTGTCCGGGTTCGCGGCCGGTCCATCAGCATTGGTTTGGGCCATCACGCCGCCGGCAAAGACAATGGCAAACGCCATCAGGGCCAGCACACCATTCGTAAGAGAAAATTTTGATCGTCGCACGTTCATATCTGCCTGCATATCCTAACTGGGAGTGATTTGGCGTCCCTGGGTAGCCCCGGGTTATGACCGGTGCTCAGATGCCACGAAGAAAGAGTCCTGTTGCCAGCGGCCGATATGGAGCTGGAGGCGGCCTCGAGCCGGGAGCCGAGAACGCCATTTTCCTGTTGCAAAGTTTCCTGCATCTAGTGTAAGGTGCCAAAACTAGAATAAGTTAAAGTCCGGCCAATCGGACTATTTGATGATATTTGGAGCCCGAAAGACCTCGAACGTTCGCGGCTCAGGTAATTTGAAATTAAAAAGTTTCTCAAGGTCCTCATGTCGGCAACAGGCACTCGTCTTAGCACCGTGGAGCTTTACGGCGCGGGAGCGCAGACGTGACGCCGAGCGGCGGCGTTGCTTACACGGAGTTAAGCGATAAACCAGGCTTTGGGAGGAGCTTGGTTTTACGTGGTCTGATGCCGATGATGTGCGCGGTGGTTAGCTGCCCCTTCTGGGCGGGGTAGCTTAAAAAACCACCGCGCACACCCCAGCTTTGGGTCAAAACCTCAAACTTCAGAGACAAATTCTACTTCGACTCGGTTGGGGATCACGCCCCTTTCGTACCCTTCGTGCAACAGAAGGCGTACAGCTTCTCGTCCCCGGTCGGTGTAATCCAGCGTCAGGTCGTTAACCCACATCCCGACAAACCGATCGGCCAGCTCCGGCTCCATGTCGCGGGCAAACTGGAGGGCGTACTGAAGCGCGTCCTCCCGGTGGTTTAGTGAATATCGGATGCTCTCCCGCAAAAGGCTGGAAACTTTTTTGACTAAATCCTCGCCGAGGTCCCGGCGGATGACGTTCCCGCCCATCGGCAGCGGCAGGCCGTGGCGGCTGTGCCACCACTCGCCCAGATCCAGCACTTTGTGGAGCCCCTTCGACTCGTAAAAAAGCTGCCCCTCGTGAATCAAGAGCCCGGCGTCGCACTGCCCGCTCAGCACCGCGTCGATGATTTTGTCGAACGGCACGACCTCGTACTCAAACTCGGAATTGAATATCCGCAGCGCCAGAAAAGCGCTGGTCAGCTTGCCCGGGATGGCGATTTTCAGACGGGGGATGTCGTCGGGCGTCGCCGGCCGGCGCGACACGACAATCGGGCCGTAGTTGTCGCCGATCGAAGCGCCGTGCGGCAGTAACGCGTATTTGTCGGCGATGTAGGCATACGCATGGAAGCTGATGGCGGTGACGTCGTATGTGCCGCGCATGGCTTCTTCGTTCAGAGTCTGGATGTCTTTCAGCAGGTGTTCGAAGTGCAGTCCGCCGGTGTCGAGCTTGTTGGTCGCCAGTCCGTAGAACATGAATGCGTCGTCTGAATCGGGCGAGTGGGCCAGTGTGATGGTGGTTCGTTCGGTGTCGGTAATCATTTTTGCTTTCTTTAGACCAGTGAAACGTTGTTGCGGTCGATGCGGTTGTAAACCGTATCTCGTTCGACCGCCTCGTACCCGGCGTCTTCTATCAGTCCGATGAGTTCGGTTTTGGTCATTCGGACTTCGTTGTTGGCTTCAACCGAATAGCTCGTGGTCAGTTCGCCGCCTTCGGTGATTGTGCCGTCGATGTCGTTTGCGCCGAAGTGGAGGGCGACTTGCGCGAGGCGTTTGCCGAGCATCACCCAGTAAGCTTTGATGTGATCGAAGTTGTCGAGTAACAGGCGCGA
>JAICGT010000259.1 GCA_025922995.1 Fimbriimonadales bacterium | reverse complement strand
GAAGCGCGTTCTCCGAAGGTCGCGCACTCTCGACGACAGAGTCGCATCGGGGCGCATGCAGCGACGGCTGGCCCGTCATAAGTTATACATTCGACCTAGGGCAGGTAGTTACAGTCGAAAAACGTCACTTCGTGGTTGCCTACGACGATGTGGAGTCGATCCAATTTCTGGGCGAAAACCTCGCGGGGTTCTGGAGGACGCCGGGAAACGCAGGGCTCGAATTACCGGTTTTGGCAGATCGAGAATTTGCCCAACTTTCTCGCGACTGCGCCGATTTCGATGTCCGATTGATGGCTGATCTCGAAAAACACGGATCAAAACAATATGAGCGCATCGCTACGCTCGCTTACCGAACCGCCATTGCAGGTTCGAAGCTTGTCAAAGATCGCAAAGGTAATCCGATGTTCTTTCCAAAGGAGAACACGAGCAACGGCTGCATTGCAACTGTCGACGTCATTTACCCGATGTTGCCCCTGTTTCTTTTTTTGGACATCGAACTGGCAAAAGCCTCGCTTCGGCCCGTTCTCGAATACGCCGCAACGGACCGCTGGAAATTTCCGTTCGCGCCGCACGACGTCGGCACCTACCCCATAGCTAACGGCCAGGTATACGGCGGGGGCGAGCGCACCGAAGACAATCAGATGCCTGTCGAGGAAAGCGCCAACATGATCATTATGCTCGCCGCCATTGCTCACGTCGAAGGAAATGCGTCCTTCGCCAAGCAATACTGGCCACAGGTAAAGCAATGGGCTGAATACCTGGAATCTAAAGGATACGACCCGGACAACCAACTGTCGACCGACGACTTCGCCGGCCACCTGGCGCACAACGTAAACTTATCCGCAAAGGCGATCGTTGCATTGGCTTGCCACGCTAGACTCGCTTCGCAGTTAGATGACAAATCCGCTTCCGACAAATACACGTCGATGGCCAAGGGATTCGCATCGAGATGGGTGAGCGAAGCCACCGAAGGCGACCACACGCTGCTGGCATTCGACAAACCCGGTACATGGAGTATCAAATACAACCTCGTGTGGGACGATATCCTCGACTTCGGTCTATTCCCTCAAACTGTAAAGTCACGTGAGGTCGATTGGTATCGCAAGGTTGCGAAAACCTACGGCCCTGCGCTGGACAGCCGTCAGGACTACACCAAGCTCGATTGGGTCATCTGGGCCGCTGCGCTTTCCGCCACCAAGGAGGGTTTCAACGCGCTCGTCGAGCCGGTTTACAGAATGCTTAATGAAACAAAATCTCGAGTGCCGATGACGGACTGGTACATGGTCGACTCGGGCGATTTCCGACAATTTATGGCGCGGCCAGTCGTGGGCGCAGTGTTTCTTCCGATGCTCAAAGACCGGAACCTGTGGAAGAAATGGGCAACTAAGAAATAGGAGCGCATCTCGCGACCGGCCCCCGCAGTTCGGACCGCACATTAACCATTTCCGCGACAATCGACAACGCAATTTCGTCGACAGTCTCAGCGCCGATTTCAACACCCATCGGCGAGCGAATGCGGTCGAACTGCTCGGCAGTGCAAATGCCTTCCTCCAGCATCGTCTTTCGAACAACTTCGCGCTTCCTGCGGCTGCCGATCATTCCGAGATACGCGTTCGGCTTGGATACCAAATGGCGTAGGGCCTTGGAATCGTTCCGATGTCCGCGAGTCACCAGGCAAGTAAAGTCTCCCTCTGTCGTAACAAGGTCGCGCGCGTAACTCTCCGGGTCGGCAACCACGCCCCCCTCCGCTGGAATTAATTCTTCTCGATCATCGATAACACAGACGCTAAAGCCGACCCTTTCCGCATATTCCGCAATCTTAGCGCCGACGTGGCCCGCCCCGAAAACAAACAGCCGATGCCGAACCTCCACCGGTTCGATAAAAAGATTGCCTTCACGAATCGGCCTTCCCCGCTTAAGCGCATCGGCGTGATCGCCCAGCGATACAGAACCCGTCGCCAAATCATAAATCACGCAATCGCCTGAACCCTCCGCGCCGGCAAATTGCGGCAACAACAGAACCTGAACTCTGCCGCCACAAATCAGCCCGTCGTCCCAACCGAAATCGTCATCCAGCTTAAACTCGCGAACCAAATGCTTGCCCG
Organism: Fimbriimonadales bacterium; assembly: GCA_025922995.1. Classification (GTDB taxonomy): domain Bacteria; phylum Armatimonadota; class Fimbriimonadia; order Fimbriimonadales; family ATM1; genus JACDEQ01. Next base: position 837 of record JAICGT010000259.1, on the reverse strand, counting down.
TCGCAAGCGCTTCCAATGCAATTCGACGACATTCCATTTCCAAACAGCCGCCGCCGATCGTCCCGACAATCCGCCCATCCCCAAAAAAGAGGCTCTTCGCGCCCGGAACCTGCGGCCCGCTTCCGCTCTTCCCGACGATTACCGCCAAACAAAACTTCTCGCCGTGCGCGTTCGCCTCGTTCGCCAACTCAAGCACGTTCATTTCGGCAACGCGTCGATTACAGCTTCCGCAATCGCGTGATTGCCGAACGGTGGCATCAAATAAATCCCCTGCGCCATTGCAGGCAGAGTCATCGCCAACTCCTGCGCAGTCTCAATGCCGACACTCAGCGTATTCTCTTCTGGCGTTTCTGCCATCCGCTTCCTAAGCCAGTCCGGCACTTCGATCCCAGGCACTTCGTTGTGCATAAACTCTGCATGACGCTTGCTTCGCAACGGCAAAACACCAATCAAAATCGGCAAACCGGCCTTATGTGCCGCCTCGCACGCAAACTCTCCATGCGCTTTTTCGAACAGCGGCTGGGTGTAAATGAGATGCGCTCCAGCGTCCACCTTTCTACAAAGTCGATCCATTTCGTGATCCATATTCTGCGCAACCGGATTAAACGCAACGGCAATTGTAAACGCGCACTTCATGCCCACGCTATTCCCTGCCATGTCGATGCCCTCATTAAAGCGACTCAAAACCCGCACCAGTCCAATCGCGTCGATATCGAAGACACTGGTCGCACTCGGAAAATCCCCGATATTCGCAGGATCGCCGGTTATCGCCAAAACATTTCGCAGCCCTAACGCGTGCGCTCCCAATAAATCCGCCTGCAACGCCAACAAATTCCG
>JAICGT010000258.1 GCA_025922995.1 Fimbriimonadales bacterium | reverse complement strand
TTAGGGATGAAGAGTCACACACAGCCGGAATCTGCATTTGCCGCGCGCATCCCAGGAGTACAGGTGGGCTACGCGACATGGAAGCGCGTTCTCGACATTGTCGGGAGCGTTGTCCTCATGCTTCTGCTATCGCCCATTTTGCTCGTCATCGCAGCGTTGGTGGCATTCACTAGCCCCGGCGGCATCGTTTACAGGCAGCAACGCGTCGGCAAGGGGGGCAGGCTTTTCGATTTCTACAAGTTCCGTTCCATGTACAAAGACGCGGACAAGCGCCTCGACAGCCTGCTGGGCGCCAACGAAAAAGAGGGCCCGATTTTCAAAATCAAGGACGACCCCCGCATTACACCCGTGGGCAAGTTCCTGCGGAAGTACAGCTTGGACGAGCTGCCGCAGCTTTTCAATGTCCTAAAAGGCGACATGAGCTTGGTGGGCCCGAGGCCGCCGATTCCCCGCGAAGTCGAGCAGTACGACGACAATGCCTTTTGCAGGCTCAGTGTCCCACCGGGTATCACTTGCCTCTGGCAGATCTGTGGCCGTAGCGATACGACGTTCGACGAGTGGATGGCGCTGGATGCCCTGTATGTTCAGCAGATGTCGTTCTGGTTGGACCTTAAAATATTGATGAAGACGCCTACCGCTGTCATTCGAGGCGACGGCGCCTACTAAAGAGACTTGTTGAAATGATTGGAGAACAAACACCTCAGGACATTGTTCAAGGCGAGGTCGACGAAGTCGAGATTCCGCTGATCGGAGTTAAGCTGCCCCGCCCAAGCGTGCCGTGGCTGCTTGCCGGCTTGGTTGCCATGATCTGGATGGGCTGGTTCTTTCTGCAAGGATTACCGGAAGTCTGGTTTGACGAAGAGGGTTATTATTCCCATGGCTTACTGATCCCATTTATGGCGATGGCGGCCATTTACATGCGTCGAGACAAAATACGTGCAGAGCAGGTTACGTCATCGAAGTTCGGGTTGGTCGTGATGCTTGTCGGTTTGTTGGCGTTAGTTGCCAGCGCGGTAATTAACAACCTCTCGCTCGGCGGTTTCTTCTTTATGGTAACGGTCCTCGGCGCATGTCTCTACGCGTTCGGCAAAGGCGTCACCAAACATTTAGTTGGGCCGATTCTGTTTCTGATATTTATGCTGCCGGTTTTGGGGTGGCTCATCGATATTTGGACCAACCCACTGCAGATTGCGTCAACTCGAATTTCGGAGAAGTTGCTCAACATCGTCGGCTACCGGACGGATATGTCCGGTGCGCAGCCGACCGTTGTGCATATGAACAACTACACTCTGAACGTGGGCGGCCCGTGTAGCGGGTTCAAGTTGATCCTATCGCTAACGGCGTTCACCGCTTTCTTCGTAATGATTTCGCGCTTAGGGTGGAAGAAAAACCTCCTACTCTTCGCACTTACCTTGCCGCTCGCGCTGTTCATCAACGGCCTAAGGATCATGTTGATCGGAGTTGTCGGCGAGGCACAGACGGCGTTCACGCCGCTCATTTCGCCGTTCGCAGCGTGGCTGACCCAATATGGTGACGACGCGGGGATGGTATTCCACGATTACAGCGGGTACGGCACGTTGTTGATCTGTTTCGTCATCCTGCATTTTATTGTCAGGGCGCTCGAACCCAAAGTAGAAAAGGAGAAAACCAGTGAAGTTCCGGCTTAAACTCGTCATCGGATTGTTCGTGGTCGCGGGGATCGCCGCAGCTACCATAAGCTCGAAAACTTACGAGGAGAAAACCGAAGAATGGATGGAGGCCAGTATTCCTGAAGAGCTGCCCGGTTATCAATTTTCGACGTCCTCTCGGTCTAACGAAGCCGCGAAGATGGACGACAACACTTACCAAATCCTAAAGCCGTTTGGCATTGTTGTTCGCCAGTTTGTTGGACCTAGCGACGGCCGGTACTACGAGGCAACTATAATCGGCGGCAACACGCGCAAGTCGTTCCACGATCCCCAAATCTGTTTCAGTGCGCAACAGTGGGCATTGATCGATCCCGGTAAGAGAGAAGTCGATATTCCGGCCCTGGGCGGAAAAATCCCGGCGACCACGATGGCGCTCGAGCGCAGCGGAACGCGCGGCGTTGCGATGTATTTCTACGGTGGCCCCGGCGGATGGCGACACTCTCCACTTATTTTGCCGATCGACTTGACCATGGCGAAGCTACTAATGAAGGATAGCATCGACGCGCAATTCTTCCGCTTCATCATGTCGCCTGCAACCCAGCCGGACAGCGCTTCACCTGAAGACGTCGAAAAAGCGCTCGTCGCGGATCTGGCGACGCTTTCGAAGTTCGCCGACGTTTTTTTCACGGAGCTAAAGAAGCAACCCGACGGCGCCTATTACACGCAGCACTAACGATCGATGGGAGTGCCGAACACACGGGTCGATGGAACGCGGATTTTCTGCCCGCCAGCAAAGTCGGTAACGGCATTCTGGAGGTAGTCGGTCGTGCCTTCGCTGCCGTATGTGTTGCTGTCGATGGCACCGGTGTAAACAACCCGTAATTTGTCATCGAGCAAGAACGCTTCGGGCGTTCGTGTTGCCCGGAATGCATCGGCATACGCGTTACCAGCGTCTATTGCACACGGAAACGAAATCTCTCGATTCACGGTGAACCGAGCGACCGAAGGTTTTGTCTCGCTTTTCCCAGAAAACAACCCGACAACACCGATCTTCGCCTTCTCCGCGGTTTCCGCAGCTAAGGAAAGCCTTTCTGCATAGAGATGGTCGGCCGGCCCTTGCGTGGACAAAAACAGCACGAGCAAGCCGCGCAGGCCCGCACCATCCAGTTTCTTGCTCTGCGCGATTCTGATGCCGGCAGCGAACATATCCATCCACGAAGATGCGGCAGTCAATTTGGGCAGTGGAACGACCGTTTGGCGGGGGTCGGGAGCGATGAAACCGATGGGAAGAGACGAGCCGGAGCGCCACGCCACGATT
>JAICGT010000257.1 GCA_025922995.1 Fimbriimonadales bacterium | reverse complement strand
GTCCAGTAGCTGCCAAATCTCCTTATTGTGCGCGAGCAACATGCTTTCAACGTCCGTGTCCTCGGTGACCGGGAAAAGTACCGCGCAAGGTCGTCCATTTTTCGTGATCACGACCGATCGATCAGCGGGCAGTCTCTTTACGATTTTGCTTAGATTGGCTTTCACATCACGAAGGCTTTCGATTTTCATAGTTTGAACTCCTTCCCAAAACCCTCGCGCAGCACACACCCGGGAAGCTTTGTAAAGCTTATGCAAGCAGCGATTCAGCGGGGATGGCGAGGCGTTTGCGCAAGGATCGCACCATCTCCACCGTCCGCGCGAAGTGAATAGCTCGTGCTGCGGCCTCCTCCGGGATTACGGATGAGAACGCCGTGATCGACGAGAGCGAGAATGTCCCGATGCGCTGTGTCCTGCGAGCATTCCGCGAGCGCAGCGTATCTGGACGTCGTGAGCTTGCCCTCGAACCCGTCGAGCAGGCGGTTGATCACAAGTCGCTGCCGCTCGTTCAATGGAACATCCTTGATACGCTCCCAGAAACGCGCCTTCGCAAGCACGGCGCTCAGCGTCGTTTGCGCCGCGTCGATGGCACGGCTGAGGCAGGCGAGGAACCAGTCCATCCACGGCGTGATGTCCATCGTTCCTTTCTGCGTCCGCTCGAGGATTTCGTAATAGGCGCTGCGGTCCTGCCGGATTTGCGCGGACATGCTGTAGAACCGCTGCGGGCTGTTTTCCGACCTGGCGAGGGCCATGTCCGCAATGGCGCGCGCGATACGGCCGTTGCCGTCATCGAAGGGGTGGATGGTGACGAGCCAGAGATGGGCAACGCCGGACTTGAGCACAGCGTCCATGGCTTCGCCGCCTTCGAACCATTTGAGAAAGGCTCTCATTTCGCGCGGCAGACGGACCGCCTTCGGCGCTTCGAAATGCACGCGCTCCTTGCCGACGGGACCCGAGACAACCTGCATCGGCCCTGTGTTGTCGTTGCGCCATGCGCCGGTTCGGATCTTCCTCATGCCGCTGCGTCCCGTCGGAAACAACGATCCGTGCCAGTCGAACAACCGTTGTTCGGTCAAGGGCCGATCGTAATGGCGTGTCGCATCGAGCATCATCTCGACAACACCCTCGACATGACGGTCTGCGGTCTTCAGTCCGCCGAGGTCCATCCCGAGGCGCCGGGCGATCGACGAGCGGACCTGCTCGGCGTCGAGCTTCTCGCCTTCGATCTCGCTGCTCTTGAGAACATCGGCGGTCAGGGTCTGAAGGACAGCTTCCTGCTGGAGCCTGAATCCCAAGGCTTCCATATGACCGATCAGCCGGCCTTGCCGGTGACGCGCGGAGGCGAGCGGCTCGGCAAGCTTCTCCGCGTTCCAGTGAAACCGCGGCCAGTCCTTCATTTCATGGATATACAATGTCCGCACCTCATGCGGAGATTATAGCCGATAATCTCCGCATGCCAAGCGCAATCTCCGCCCAAGATGCGGAGATTGATGGCCGCAATTTCCGCACGAACCCGGATGTGGATCGAGGGCTAGGGCTCGCAGGTCATTTGCTAGGGGCCGTGCGATGAACGCAGGGCCGACGTGATCTTCATCGGCAGCGCTTCTAGTGGTGAACCGCTTGGTCTCAGCCCGGACGAGGGTCGGGCCGAGGCAATGTCTTGATCTAACAATGCAAGGCAGCATAAACGGCGTCGTTTAAGGGTTAGAAGCCGAATTTTTAGGCGGAAAAGCCGCCTCCAAGGAAACCGATGCCGCCAATCTGGGAGGGAGAGCGCGGAGACAAGGTCCGGGGTGTCTAACGCGGTTTCTCCAACTCGGCCAAGCGAGACTTCGCCCGATTCGCGTAGGGCGAGCCGGGATATTCTTCTACGATCTGCTGCAATGATGCATTTCGTAATTTCACAAACAGAGCAGCAGAGCCCGCTTATCCAATCTCCCGGAGAGACGGAATTAACCGCAATGGGCAAGACAGTCGCCCGACGGCTGCCGGCCATATAAAAATCGATCGCCTCTTCGACGATTCTTTCATTTCTTGGACTCCTCGAACGCAAGCTGCACGGCTCCTACCCGTACTAGAGATAATCTTCGGGAGTTTTGTAGGGGATTATGTCGGAAATGGCTGAAAAATGCCGGTCGTAGGCAACAATCGCCTCACAGCCGTAAACCGATGCAGCGATCGCGTGCGGCACGTCCGTCGCGTCTCGCAAGCGAGTGAACTTGCGGGCGTGTCGCACCCGCTCGATGCGAGATGCAAACGGTAGAATTCGAATTGGTGTACTGAGAACTTTTCCGAGTGCCGCTTTGCCGAAAGCCGCTCCCTCGGCAAAATCGGGTGTGTTATCGAGAGCAAAAATATAGAGCTCGTGAAGTGCGTAAAACGATGTGGCGGCGGTCAAGGCGCCGTCGTTGATTTTTAGAAATAATTTCTCGGTACTGCGATATCGATCTGTTTCGATGCCTTGTGTAAGCGTGTAGGGAAGAAGAACGGAAGTATCGATATAGAGCAACTATCTGCTTCCGGCTCGCTTTTTTGGCAGCTTTTTCCGGGACGATTCCAAAGTCTCTTCATGCGCTAAGATGCGTTTGAGGCTTGCTTTGCGCGCACGATGAAGCAGAACCGAAGTCGACTCCTGCCGAATGTGCTTTGCAAAATCTCTGAAGTCCATAGCGCTCCTACATTACCAAGATGGCGATTGGCCGTCAATTCCAGTCCGGCTTTGCGACGTTCCTGTCCTGCAGCGAGCGTGAAATCAAAAATAGATGCGGGCGCAACTTCTCCCTTCATGGAGCCCCTCTCCTTCGGTTGGCGGATGCAGGATCAGGCTCTTGCCTGGGAGCGGCGGATCCATTCGTTCAAACCGATGCGGCCGAGGCGCGCTTCACCCAACGGCACGAGCGAGCGCTCCTCGACCCGGCCGCCGGAGTATCGGGCCTCAGGGTCGCTCACGACCTCACGCGGGT
>JAICGT010000256.1 GCA_025922995.1 Fimbriimonadales bacterium | reverse complement strand
TTGGAAGCCGCCGTTAACATTAACGCTGGCAAATAATGGGATAAAAAAGCTTAAAACCTGGCTAATTTTCCGGTCGGAAACAGGGCTTGACGGGCGGTTTTGGGCCAATTAGTCTCCGCCGCAATTAGAACACGTAAATGGCAGGGTCGATCTCGACACTGCTTTTTTGCTTAACGGGTGGTTGAATGATGATGAAGGAGAACGCGGTTAAACCTCTTCCCAAAGTGAGGTGACATGGACCTGAAGGATATCAAAGCCATCATCGACTTGATGAAAAAGAACTCGATCTCCGAGTTCGAACTGGAGCGGCAGGACTTCAAGATCCGATTGAAACGCGGAAGCGCGGCTAGCGGCCCTGCTGTGAACTACGATGAGGCGCCGGTTCAGACATTCATCCCGGGCGGAACGGCTTCTGCGTCCGGAACTCTGACGACGCCACCGGCGGCGACAGGCGCAAGCGAACTGGAAATCAAAGCGCCCATGATCGGAACTTTCTACCGGGCGCCCTCACCTGAGGCAGCCAACTACATCGAAGTCGGCTCGGAAGTGAATCCTGACACTGTCGTCTGCATCATCGAAGCCATGAAAGTCATGAACGAAATCAAGGCCGAGGTGAAGGGTATCATCAGTCAAATTCTGGTCGAAAACGCCAAACCGGTCGAATTCGGCCAGCCCATGTTCAAGATTCGGGCCATGTAACGGCCGCCACGCTACTACTTCCAAACAACAATGTTCGAAAAGATTTTGGTAGCCAACCGTGGCGAAATCGCCGTGAGGATCATCCGGGCCTGCAAAGAGCTCAACATCCGCAGTGTCGCCGTGTACTCCAAGGCCGACGGTAATTCGATCCACGCGCAAATGGCCGATGAAGCCATTTGCATTGGCGAATCTCCCAGCAGCGAGAGCTATTTGCGAATCGACCGTATCATCAGCGCCGCTGAAATCACCGATGTCGATGCCATTCATCCAGGGTACGGCTTCCTGTCTGAAAATGCGCATTTCGCCGATGTTTGCGAAAGTTGCAACATCCGGTTTATCGGCCCGAACTCCCGCGCCATGAACGCTTTGGAGGATAAGGCGGTCAGCCGCGCGCTGGCAAAGAAAGCCGGCGTGCCGACTCCTCCTGGTTCGGATGGCCTCATCGAAAACGAGCAGGACGCCCTCACTACTGCCAAACGCATTGGGTATCCCGTCATGATCAAGGCCATCGCTGGCGGTGGCGGCCGAGGGATGCGCGCCGCGCACAATGACATTTCGCTGATCAAGGGATATCACACGGCTCGCTCCGAGGCCGAAAAGGCCTTCGGCAATTCAGGCGTTTATATCGAGAAGTTCATCGAGAACCCGCATCACATCGAATTTCAAATTCTTGGCGATACGCGAGGGAATATCATTCATCTTGGGGAGCGCGATTGTTCCATCCAGCGCCGGAATCAAAAAGTCGTTGAAGAGACTCCTTCGCCTCTCATTGAGAACAAGTACAAGGATTTACGCAAAAAGATGGGGCGGGCGGCGGTCAAAATCGCCGAAGTTGCCCATTATACGAACGCCGGCACGGTCGAGTTTATCGTGGACGAGGATGGCAACTTCTACTTCCTCGAGGTAAACAAACGCATTCAGGTCGAGCATCCGATCACCGAGGAAGTCACCGGGATCGATCTCGTTAAACAACAGATCATGATTGCGATGGGCGAACCGCTGCGCATTTCGGAGAAAGATGTGATCTTCCGCGGCCACGCGATCGAATGCCGGATCAATGCCGAGGATCCGTTCGATGATTTTCGACCGTGTCCGGGACGGATTGAAATGTACTATGCTCCGGGAGGCCGTGGCGTGCGTGTCGACAGCCACGCCTATGCCGGCTACACCATCTCGCCGCATTACGACTCGATGATCGGCAAACTGATCACCTACGGGAAAGACCGTCGTGACGCGATGGACAAAATGAGCCGTGCTTTGAGCGAGTACATGATCACCGGAATCAAAACGACCATTCCATTCGAGCAAGCCATTTTGCAGGACCCCAACTTTCGCCGCGGCGTCTATTCGACGAATTTCATCGAACACCTCCTCGGCGGCGCGCGACGTGAGTTGATCGAGGAAAAGGCCTGATTCATCGGTGAAGCCGCTGCACGAGTGCCAACTCTACACCTTCGTCGACACAGCTTATCTGCAAAACGGCGATCCCGCGGCAATTGCCGAACAGCTTTGCCAAGGCGGCAGTGATCTCATCCAGTTGCGGGCCAAGGATGCGCCGGCTGCTGAAGTGCGTCGCCTTGCCGAACTGCTTCTGCTCATCACTCGCGCCGCGAACGTGGGGCTCGTGATCAACGATCATCCCGAAATGGCAGCGGCGGTCGGGGCTGATCTTTGTCATCTTGGGCAGGAGGACTACTTCGACGCCGGAGTTTCTCCCGGCAAAATCGCGTTCGGGCTGAGTTCGCACGCGCCGGAACAGGCCCTGCGAGCCGTCGACGCGCATCCCGCCTACATTGCCGTTGGGCCGGTCTATGCAACAGGAACAAAGCCGGCCGCGAAACCGGTGACTTTAAGGTACGTGCGCTGGGCCGCGGAAAATCTGAGGCTGCCCTGGTTTGCAATCGGCGGGATCACTCTCAAGAATATCGATGACGTGCTGGCCGCAGGGGCGCGCCGGGTTTGCGTGGTGTCCGCGATTCTCAAGGCGCCCGACATCAGGGAAGCTTGTCAGCAGTTTAAAGAGCGATTAGCTTCCGCGCCTCTTGAATCCTGAGTATTTGTAGCATGAGCGTCCTGATTGTCGGTTCGACCGCCCTCGACTCCATCAAAACTCCCCGCAGTGAAAATCCGCGCCTGCTCGGTGGCTCGGCCAGCCACGCTGCTGTGGCCGCGAGCTTTTTCGGGCCCGTCCGGCTCGTGGGGGTCGTGGGTGAAGATTTTCCGAAGAGTTACGTGAAGCTTTACGAACGACACGGAATCGACCTGACGGGG
>JAICGT010000255.1 GCA_025922995.1 Fimbriimonadales bacterium | reverse complement strand
TGCGGGAAGGCGGGCGGCTCACCGACGGCGACCTCGCCCACGGCAACTTCGTTGCTCCGTTCGTCTATCGCATGGACTACCGACCGAACACCTTCAGCCTCCGCGAGGAGGCGTTCAGCCCGCACTGCGCGCTGATTCCGGTGGACGGCGTGGAGCAAGCGGTCGACGTTTACAACGACACCGACTACGGCCTGGCGATGGCGGTTTGCACCGAGGACTACCGCAAGTGGCGCTACGTTCGCGACCACGCCGAGTACGGCCTTGGTTATGTGAACCTGCCCTCGATCGGCGCTGAAGTGCACCTGCCTTTCGGCGGCGTGAAGAACTCAGGCAACGGCAACCCGTCGGCAGAGGGCTTGATCGAGGCGGTTACGCATCGCACAGCGTTTACGGTCAATCACGCACGAGAGATCGTGATGGCTCAGGGCCTCGGCACGAAGATCTGAGTCAGACGGGTCGGAAGCTTCCGACCCGTCTGCCCTTCTCTCAACGCCGGCGCGCGGCTAGCAGGAGCAAGCCGAACGCAAGGACGCCGAGGCTTAGGGGCTCTGGTACTACGGTGACCTCGAGCGCCGGGGCGTTATTCACCGGCGAATACTGGAACGTCACTCCGCCGTCGTGGCTGATCAGAGCCGGAGCGAGGATGTTCAAATCGCCGAACATCCAGGTGTGGAATCCGTCCTGGTCAAGCGCGATCATGTGCATCCAGTACCATTCGCCTTGGATGACCGAGGCGGAGCCCATGTTGTTGATTTGGAACAACTGGCCCAGGTTGTTTGGCGCCGTGTTCTCAAAGTCCCAGGTGCCGAGCAGGGCGCCCAATCCTTGGAACGTGCCGTCGTCCGCAAACAGCTCGAGCCGAACGTTCCGGCCGTTACCAAGGCCCAAGAATCCGACCGCGACGGAAATCACGTCGACCGGACCCGATGCCTCGGCTTCGAAGCCCGTTGCGTAGCTCTGAATAAACTTGGGCGGGGCGCCAAGGCCGTTGATCCCATAGCCCGTGTTCGGATCCCAGCCGTAACCCGGCAAAAACGAGCTATAGGCAACCTGGGCTGCCGCAGTTGCCGCGAGAGCCCCGGCGACCGCGATTGTGACGAGTCGAAAATGCATTATCTCTTTCCTCCGAGCCGCCACTTGCGGCTCATTCACGGAGCGTACCGCAATGTGCGTTACAGACTCCTAGAATTACCTAGTTGCATCCGGTTGGAAAAGGTGGCGGATTGTTGAGTCCCAGCACCTGTATCGAGCCGGTTATGGTCCTGGTCTGGCCGTTCGTAAGTGGGCCGTTCAAGATGAAGGTCGCATGGCAGTTCGGAATCGTATTGCCTGCCTGATAGGTTTCCGAGTTGTAGTCCCATTGTTTAAGCCATCTGCCTTCGAGCGTCGCCACTTCGAGGTTCATGCGTGTAGCCGTTGTGGGGACCCATCCCAGGAACGATCCGTTGGCTTGCGAAGTCGCGCGTCCAACCTCGTTGTTGGCGGCGTTGAAGAAGATGACTACGACACCGGCAACAGCCGTCCCGCCGTTGCGAACCGTGCCGGAAATCCCAGCGAGGCCCTGAGCTCGCACGGTGATCGCTAGGGGCGTGACGGTCGGAGTGCCATTCCAAGTCGCGCCGATGCGAGCATTCCCCGGCGTTGCCGCGGTGAACTGGCCGTTGCCGTTGATCGTGCCGACTGCCGGATTGTCCAAAACGCTCCAGGACGTCGCCTGTAAGACGACCCTATTGCCGGTGCCCACTTCGTAACCGGCAATCACAAACTGGATAGACGACCCTACGAGGATGTTCAGAGGATCCCCGTTCGGGCTTTCGACGCGAACCAGCGAGAACGGCCCGCCGCCACCGCCACCACCGCCCGAAGACCCTCCGCCGCAACCGACGACGACCAAGGCAACCATCCCGACAAGCAATGCAATCCAAAACTTCATATCGCTACCTTAGTTTACGTCCATACGCCGTCATCGTGTTAGATCGCGCCCGCCAGATCGAATTCGGCGTGCAGGAGCCGGACGGCTCGCTCGGCGTCCGACTCGGGCACCAATACACTGACGGAAAGAAGGCTGTCGGACGTTTGAATGATCTTAATCGCGCCGCTATTGAGCGCCTCGACAACACGGCGGAAGATGCCGGGCTGTTGCAGGAACTCGTGGGCGATGAGGGACACGATCGTGCAGTTCTCGGTCAGCTCGGCGAGGCACTTTTCGATCGGTCCGAGGCCGGTCAGCATCTGCTCCTGTGCCGTCATTTCGGTCGATTTCGCTTTGCCGACCTGGATCAGGTAAGTCTTGCGCACCTTACCGTCCTCGGCGATCGGAATCACAAGGCCGTCGAGTATCTCCCTGACTTTGGCGAGTTGTTTGCGAGGCACCGCGAAGGCGAAACTGTTTTCGTGGGTGTTCACCATAAACAGGTTGACTTTGTTTTCCGCCATCAGTCGGTAAACCTGCAACTCGATGAGCTGCTTTTCGTTTTCGCTCTCCACCTGGAAGTGCAAATAAACCAGCTTTCCGGTGTGCGTTACACCAGTGACCCGTCTTCCGGGGAAGGCGTCGGAAGACACGATTTCGGTGCCGTTCTCCTCGGTGAAAGTGCTCTTGACCCACAGCGGGATGCCGAACTTAAGTGCGATTTGAGCCGCGCGGGGGTGAAGCACCTTGGCGCCTTGGTGCGCGATTTCGGCGACCTCGTCGTAGGTCATCTTCCCTAACGTCGGCGCCGTTTCGACGATAGAGGGGTCTGCGGTCTTGACGCCGTCGACGTCAGTGTATATCTCGATGGCTTCCGCGTTCAGCGCGGCGCCGAGGGCGCTGGCGGTCGTGTCGCTTCCGCCCCTGCCGAGCGTCGTGATTTCTCCGTAGACGGCGCCGTCCGCTGAATCGCTTCTGCCCTGGAAGCCGCACACGACGGGTACTCGGCCGAGGCCGACGATCCTGAGGATGTCGTGTGGGCGCACTTCACGGATGCGCGCACCG
>JAICGT010000254.1 GCA_025922995.1 Fimbriimonadales bacterium | reverse complement strand
TGTCCTTCGTGCTGTTCCAAGGCACACCGGTTTTCATCGCACAGTTGTTCGCACCTCTCGGAATCACCAACTACATCGCGCTAAACATCATCGAAGGCTGCCTCAAAGCATGCATTTTCCTCGGATATCTGTTGGCGATTTCAAAGCTCGCCCAAGTTAAGAGCCTATTTAAGTATCACGGTGCGGAGCACAAAGCGATCAATTGCTTAGAGCACGACCAGCCGCTAACCATCGAAAACGTGCGGCAACAAACGCGGTTGCACCCGCGATGCGGTACCAGCTTTCTGGTGATCGTGATGATCCTATCCATGATCACCTTTACGTTCGTGCCCCGAGACTTCAACACGGGAAGCGTGATTCTAAACCTCCTCGTGCGCATCAGCATCAAGATTCCTGTGCTGCCGCTTCTCTCGGGCATTGCCTACGAAGGGATTCGGTTTGCCGGGAGAATGAAGAACCAGAGGTTGCTCTATGCCGTGTTTTGGCCGGGCTTGATGACTCAGTACATCACGACGCAAGAGCCGGAGGAGCAACACATTGAAGTTGCGCTTGCCTCGTTGAGCGCGGTCGTCGATGCCGAGGCTCGTGATCGCGAGCCTGAAGTCGTGGACGAAGAAGCCGTAGTCGCGACGTTGTAGGAAGCAGCACGACGCCGGACACCCCGGGTGAGAGGCGCCGGCGGTCGTGCGCTCTGCGGACTGGTTTAGAGTCGCTTTCTCCGACGCGCAGCGAGGAGAAGAGCGCCGGTGCCGATGGCAAGGAAAGTGCCGGGCTCCGGAACAACCTGAACGGCGTTGAAGTTGATCTGTCGGATGTCCTCGATCTGGACCGTCGAGGCAATCTCGACATAGTCGATGTAGTCGGGCACGGTGGCGATCACGCTGTAGCGGTTGTTGCCGTTACCGCTTATGGCGAACGTCTCCATCGCGGTTGCGCCCTTGGTCGAATGTCCGGTGAGCGTCACCATCCCATCAGCTTCGGCTATGAGATTGAATTCGATTCCGGTGAACGCCAGCATTGGATCTTCCAATCCGACGGAGAGGTTTGTGAAGTTGCCGTCGAATCCCGATACACGGGCCGCTCCGGCGGCAACTGCCTGTAAGGTTTCGCCGGCGTCATAGAACTCGACGATCGCTCCAGTCGTATTGCCGGCGCCGGTTACTCTGAGGCCGGACAAAATGAGCCCGGGATCGTTGAACTGCACGGTCTCGACGACCGGGATACCCCCGCCGCCTTCGATGAAAATAATGTCCGCATGCGCCGCCGCCCCGAGGGTGGCGAGCGCGAGTGTTGTTAAAGTAAGTTTAGTCCCCATTGGTTTATTGTCGGTGGCCCCTGCGGGCCTTCTCCACAAACCATTGACCAAAAAACATCGTATTGAGACAACGAATTTGCATAAACTGGTAATTCTCCCGGATATGCGGGTGCGGAACCGAGGTTCTCGACTGGTAGCCGGCCCGGTTTACAGGACCTTTGACCCAATTTTAAGGAACCGATGAACGATTCAGCGATGCGCGCCGTAAACTCATAGCCCAGGGCCACCGCGAGGCTATAATTAAGGTCGCGGACGAACCCGAATCCTTATGTACCGAATACTCATTGTCGACGACGAAGAAGATGTCCGCCACGCCGTAAAGCGCAGACTGGAGCGCCAAGGCTTGGAGGTCGAGACCGCCGAATCCGCAGGTGACGGAGTCGGCAAGATCGCTGTCGCCAATCCGCCTTACGACGTGATCGTTACCGACATGAGCATGGAGGATCCGGAGGCAGGGATCCAGATCCTCATGGCCGCGTTCACGAGGGACGTTTTCACGGAAGTGATCGTCATGACCGCCTACGGCAACGTCAAGAACGCGGTCGAGTGTATGAAGCGCGGCGCGTTCGACTACATCGAGAAGAACGTTCCGGGAGTGGATGTTTACGACATGCTGACGATCAAGATCGAGCAGGCGATGGATCGACGCCGCACGAACCTGGCTGCGGTTACGGATTGGGAGCGGGCCGCGAAGGCACGAGCTTAGTTGTCGCTTTCGCGTATTCGCAACTTTTGCATCGTTGCGCACATCGACCACGGTAAGTCGACGCTCGCCGACCGAATCCTGGAGAAGACAGGTTCGATTCGCGGCGAAGCCAAGGAGCAAATGCTCGACTCCATGGACCTGGAGCGCGAGCGCGGAATCACGATCAAGATGACCGCCGTGCGTCTTGCATACAAGGCGAAAGACGGCCACGAGTACGAATTCAATTTGATCGACACTCCGGGCCACGTCGACTTCACGTACGAGGTCTCGCGCTCTTTGCAAGCCTGCGAGGGGGCGCTGCTCGTAGTCGATGCGACGCAGGGTGTAGAGGCGCAAACGATTGCAAACGCCTCGATGGCGATGACCCAGGGGCTCGAGATCGTGCCAGTCATCAACAAGATGGACCTGCCGCACGCCGACGTCGAGCGCGCTAAAGAGGAGATCGAAGCCGCACTCGCCATCGACGCGACGGACGCGGTATTGGTGAGCGCCAAGACGGGCCTGGGCGTCGACGAGCTTCTGGAGGCGATCGTGCACCGGATTCCCCCGCCTGTCGAAGAAGATCCCGGACACCTGAGAGCGCTCATTTTCGATTCGCACTTCGACAGTTACCAAGGTACGGTCGCTTACATCCGCGTGTTTGAAGGCTCGGTTTCGCCGGGCGACAAGATTCAAATGATGTCGACGGGGTCAAAGTTCGACGTCGACGAAGTCGGTTACTTTGCACCGGCGCAGACCCGCGCGAAGAAACTGAGCGCGGGCGAGACCGGATACCTGACCGCCGCGATGAAAGACGTCGGCGACGCGGGTGTCGGCGACACCGTAACGCTGGCGAAAAATCCTGCGCCTGAGCCGCTACCCGGCTACCGAAAGGCCAAGCCGATGGTTTTCTCGGGCCTGTATCCGACGGACGGAGATCAATATCAGGACCTGCGCGACGGCATCGAGCGCTTGCAGTTAAACGACGCCGCGC
>JAICGT010000253.1 GCA_025922995.1 Fimbriimonadales bacterium | reverse complement strand
CGGTAGACCGGCTCGGCTCATGGTTGAGCATGGTCAACGGCATCCAGCCGATCCGTTCGGCCATCGGCCGCAGAAAATCTTCGAGACTGCATTGCGGGTCGAGTGACGCAAACAAGAATTTGCCCCATTGGCCGAACGGCACCTGCGCTAAATGATCCGACTCGCAGGGGAATCCTTCTACTCCGTCGAATTCCGGCATGCTCTGGAGTCTGCCGTCTAGCCCGAATCGTCTGCCGTGATAGCGACATCGCAGAAACCGCTCGTTTCCACCCGCCTCGACCACGATATTTGCGCGATGCGTGCATACGTTCGAAATGCAGTGCAGCCGATCCTGGGCATCTCGCGTGAGCAAAATCGGCTCGTCGAGGCAGCCTTCCAAAAGCGTAAGCGGATGCAATTGCCCAGGCACTTTAACGCTGTCGGCGTCGCCGATAAACTGCCACGATTTGGCAAATATTTTCGACTTCGCTTCCTCCCACACCGCAGGGTCGCGATAAAAATCACTCGAAATCGTGGAGGCTTTCCTAATGTCGGGATCGACGTGAAACCTCATGAGAGGCTCAATCCCTGAAAATGCATTCGAGAATTACGTCTCGAATGCCCGGCTTTTGCTTGAGAACCCTGGCGATGAGTTCCATTTCCGACTTAAGGTCCATCGGATGTCCGCGCATTGCCCTGACTTGGCCGCCGATACGCACGATGCCGTGGGAGATGTGGATCTGCGCACGCGTCATATCGATCGGCCGTCGCGCAAACTCTTTCCGAACCGCTCGTCCGCCCTCGAGGTCTTCTGGTCTAGGCATAGGTCATTATCACCGTTTCCTGCGCTTGATCTGGCCGTAGCCGGGCTTTTGCTCTTCGGGAGCGCGCCAAACCGTGGCTTCTTCGTCGATTTCGGTTTGCCGTCTCGGCTTTTTCTTAACCTGGTCGTGCAAGATTGTGTGCTCATCGCCCTTGCGCCGGCGTACGATGCGTTCCCACAACACCAGGATCGGCGCTGCGTTGAAGATCGAGGAATAGGTGCCCGACAAAATTCCGACCAGCATCGCAGCGTTGAAGTGCTTGAGGTCCGGCGTCGCTGAGCCGAGCAGCACCAAGATCAGAAGTGTCACGATAACCGTTCCGCTCGTATTGAGCGACCGGGCGAAGCTTTGCGTGATCGACCGGTCGACCAAGCGGTCGAACGGCTCTCCGGGTATCGGACGTTGAAGGTTCTCGCGAATTCGGTCGAAGATGACGATCGTGTCGTGCACACTGAACCCGATGACCGTCAGCATGGCCGTAATCGTGAGTTGGCTGACCTCCCAATGAAACGCAAAGCCCGTCAACGCCGAAAGGCCCAGGATGACGAACACGTCGTGTAGCATCGCGAGAATGGCGCTCAAACCGAAACGTAAACCAAGAACGAAGCTCCCCAGCGCAACTCCGAAACGCGCAGCCAGCCAAAGCACAATCAAAACAGAAGCCGCAATAACGCCGATGATCGCGCCGCGAATCGTCTCCGCACGGACGGCGGGTCCGGTCGTTTCGAACGACACTTCATCCGTAATCCCACCCGTCTCAGTGATCGCCGCGTTCGAGCCGACCGCCGAGACGATCTGAGTCCCGATCTCGTTTCGAAGATCCTGCAATTCTCGCCGCGCATCGTCTACGTTGGGGTCCTGGCTGAGCGCAAAGTAACGGTCCACTTGCGGGTTTTCAGTTGGCGGAATCGTGATGTAGGCGAGCGGCCGATTACTGTTCTCTTCAGGATCGCCGACCTTGGCATTGACGCCTTTAAATCCGGCGGCTTCGACCTTTGACGACAGTTCCTGTGCCGTCATCTCCGATCCTTCAGGCAGCCTCACAACCGACTCGATTCCGCCGAGGAATTCGACGTTCGGCCGAATGCCGCCCATGCCGACCGCGATCAGGCCCGGAAGAATGATGAGCCCAGAAATCACGAAATACAGCTTCATCCGACTGATGATCTGCAACGGGCGCTCGTTCGCTTGCGCTTCCAGCCGCTCGCCGAACCAGCCGCGATCCGTTCCGTACAACTTCGGGTTTTTGCCGATGCCGAAACTCGTCAGGAACAACAGCAGCGCACGCGTCACCATGACCGCCGTAAACAAGCTGATGAACACACCGATCAGCAGCGTCGTTGCGAATCCCTTAACGGGCCCCGTGCCGATCCATATCAACACAAGCGATGTCAGGATCGTACACGCGTTGGAATCCAAAATAGCCGGGAAAGCGCGTTTAAAGCCGAGCTCGATAGCAGTCAGCAGGCCTTTGCCTTCGCGCAACTCTTCCTTCAACCGCTCGAAAATCAGAATGTTTGCGTCGACGGCCATGCCGACCGACAAGATAAAACCGGCGATCGCAGCCAGGCTGAACGTCACGCCGATAAACTTGAACGCTGCGTACGACAGCGAAACGTAAATAACCAGCGCAAGCAACGCGATGAACCCGGCGAACACGTAATAAGCGATCAAGAACAGCGCGATGATGCCGAACGAGATCGCCCCCGCCATCAGGATCTGGCTCAGCGCTTGTCTGCCGATTGACGGATTGACGGTGTTGAGGCTCTCCTCGATGAGGTCGACGGGCAGCGCGCCGGCGTTGAGCAACTCGGAGACGCGGTTGGCTTCGCGTACGTCGAAGTCGCCTGTTAGAACAACTTGACCGCCGGTGAACTGAGTTACGTTGTCTTGGACCGCCGCGAACGAAACGACCTGGTCGTCCATCAACGCGGCGAGAAACTCACGGCGGTTAAGGTGACGCGCCGCGAAGTCGTTCAGATTGCCGACCCCCTCTCCCTTAAACGACAGGAGGATTTCGTAATCGACATTATTCGGAGCCAGTCTCGGCTCGGCGCCGACGAGCATGTCGCCTGTCGTGATCAGTTCCCAGCGATCAGTCATCTGATCCCACTCAGGACTGCCCGGCTCGATCGTCTCGCCTTCGGCGGCGTTCCTGCGGCGGAACTTGTCGACGGAGATGTCCACGCCCT